>DMZT01000226.1 GCA_003484865.1 Stenotrophomonas sp. | reverse complement strand
GCCGAAGCGCGCGAGCGCTTTGCACCCAAGCAGACCGTATCCCGCCCCGACGCGGCCCTGATGCCGGGCCTGGTCAATGCGCATACCCACAATCCCATGACCCTGCTGCGGGGCGTCGCCGACGACCTGCCGCTGATGGTCTGGCTGCAGCAGCACATCTGGCCGGTGGAAGCGGCGGTGATCGGCCCGGAGTTCGTGGCTGACGGCACCACCCTGGCGATCGCCGAGATGCTGCGCGGCGGTACCACCTGCGCCAACGAAAACTACTTCTTCTCCGACGTCCAGGCCGCCGTCTACAAGCAGCACGGGTTCCGTGCGCTGGTCGGTGCGGTGATCATCGATTTCCCGACCGCCTGGGCCAAGACCGACGACGAGTACTTCGCCAAGGCCGGCGAGCTGCACGACCAGTGGCGCAACGATCCGCTGATCGGCACCTCGTTCGCCCCGCACGCGCCGTACACCGTCAACGACGCGAACTTCGAACGCGTGCGCATGCTGTCCGACCAGCTGGACATGCAGGTGCACCTGCACACGCATGAAACCGCGCAGGAGATCAGCGACTCGATCAAGCTGCATGGCCAGCGTCCGCTGGCGCGTCTGGACCGGCTCGGCCTGGTCAACGACCGCCTGATCGCGGTGCACATGACCCAGCTGACCGAGGCCGAAATCCACCTGTGCGCCGAGCGCGGCGTCAGCGTGGTGCACTGCCCGGAATCCAACCTCAAGCTGGCCTCCGGGTTCTGCCCGGCCTGCGCGCTGCAGCGCGCCGGTGTGAACCTGGCGATCGGCACCGACGGCTGCGCCAGCAACAATGACCTGGACATGTTCAGCGAGAACCGCACCGCGGCGATCCTGGCCAAGGCCGTGGCCAATGACGCCACCGCGCTGGACGCGGCCACCACGCTGCGTGCGGCCACCCTGGGCGGCGCACGCGCGCTGGGCTTCGGCGACCGCATCGGCTCGATCGAGGTCGGCAAGCAGGCCGACCTGGTCTGCGTGGATCTCTCCGCGCTGGAAACCCAACCGCTGCACCATGTGCTTTCGCAGCTTGTCTACGCCGCCGGCCGCCACCAGGTCAGCGATGTCTGGATCGCCGGCCAGCCCAAGCTGGTCCAGCGCGAACTGGTCGGCATGGACACCGCCGCGATCGTCGCCAACGCCCGCCAGTGGCGCGAGCGTATCCGACACATCCGTGCTTGATGCATCAAGGATCCCCATGAACACCCCCCATGCTTCCACCAATTTCGATCAGGCCGAACTGGACAAGTTCGCCGCGCTCGCCAACCGCTGGTGGGACGTCGATGGCCCGCAGAAGCCGCTGCACGCGTTGAACCCGGTGCGCCTGCAGTACGTCGCCCAGCGCGTCACCCTGCGCGGCGCCCGCGTGCTCGATATCGGCTGCGGTGGCGGCCTGCTCAGCGAAGCGCTGGCCAAGGAAGGCGCGGACGTCACCGCGATCGATCTGGCCCCGGAACTGGTCAAGGTCGCCCGCCTGCACGGGCTGGAGTCGGGCGTCACGGTCGACTACCGCGTGCAGGCCGCTGAAGACCTGGCCGCCGAACAGCCGGGCAGCTTCGATGTGGTCACCTGCATGGAAATGCTCGAGCACGTGCCGGACCCGGGCGCGATCATCGCCGCCTGCCACCGTCTGCTCAAGCCGGGCGGGCAGCTGTTCCTGTCCACCGTGAACCGCACGCCGGCCGCGTTCGCCGTGGCGATCGTCGGTGCCGAGTACGTGGCACGGCTGCTGCCCAAGGGCACGCACCACTACCAGGATTTCATCAAGCCGGCCGAGCTGGGCAAGTGGCTGCGTGAGGCTGATTTCAACCTGCGCGATGTCAGTGGCATGGCCTACGAGCCGTGGCGCAACCGTGCCCGCCTGAGCACGCGCACCGACATCAATTACCTGGCCCACGCGGTCAAGCCGGACGACGCGGCACGTGTCTGAGTTCGGTTTCCCGCCGGCGGTGCTGTTCGATCTGGACGGCACCCTGCTGGACAGCGCACCGGACATGCTGGCCACCGCCAACGCGATGCTGGCCGCTCGCGGGCGCGCGCCGATCACCCTGGGGGCGTTGCGCCCGGTGGTCTCCAAGGGCTCGCGCGCGATGGTATCGGTGGCCTTTCCCGAGCTGGGGCAGGCCGAGCGTGATGCGCTGGTGCCGGAGTTCCTGGCGCGCTACGAAGGCCTGATCGGCCAGCATGCCGTGCTGTTCGATGGCATCGCCGGCATGCTCGACGCGCTCGATGCGGCCGGCTGCGCGTGGGGCATCGTGACCAACAAGCCCGAGTATCTGGCCCGGCTGATCGTGCCGCAGCTGGGCTGGCAACAGCGCTGCAAGGTGCTGATCGGCGGCGACACCCTGGCCCAGCGCAAGCCGCATCCACTGCCGCTGTTGGCCGCCGCCGAGCGCATGGGCATCGCCCCGGGCACCTGCATCTACGTGGGCGATGACGAGCGCGACATCGTCGCCGCCAACGCCGCCGGCATGGCCTCGGTCGCCGCGCTGTGGGGTTACCGGCTCGACGCCGACGATCCGGTGGCCTGGGGCGCCGATACGCTGATCGCACTTCCCGAACACCTGCAACATGCCAAGGCGTGGCCGCTTCCGCGCACGCTCTAGCCTTTCAAGGAATACACCGTGAGTACTCCAAGCGCCCTGGACAGTTTCCTGGACAAGTGGCGGACCCGCTGGCCCGAGTGGCAGGTGGCCGAACGCTTCGTGCCCGAGAACCAGCGCACCCTGGTGGTGGCGTGGTTCTCGCTGCTGCAGGAGTTCGACGACATCCTCAATACCGCCGGCGACCCGATGCCGTCCGACGCCAAACTGGCGTGGTGGGGCGAAGAGCTGCGCAGCTGGTCCGCACAGCGCTCGCGCCATCCGCTGGGCCGCGTGCTCGAGCCGGTGCGCGCGCCGTGGGCGCAGCTGGCCGAGACCCTGCCGGATCTGATCGACGCGCGTGCGGTGCCGGTCGATCCGGCGCAGGCGCTGCGCTCGCTGCAGGCGTATGCGGCCGCTGTGGCCGCGGTCGAGGCGGTGATGTTCGATACCCCGGCGCGTGGCGATGTCGCCACCCCGGTGCTGGTGCAGACCCTGGCCCAGCGGCTGCACGAGAGTGGCGTCGCCGCCATTCCGCGTTCGCTGCTGGCCGAGGATGACACCGCGGCACCGCGCAAGTGGGCGCAGCAGCTGCTCGCGAAGTGGCCGGCGCGGGTTGCCGGCCCGCGCC
>DMZT01000203.1 GCA_003484865.1 Stenotrophomonas sp. | reverse complement strand
CCGCGCCACCACCGTGCCCAGCAGCGCCGCCGCGCCCACCGCCAACAACGCCGACAACAGCCCCAGCGCACCACACTCCACCAGCACCGCACCGCGCAGCTGACGGCGCGTCGCCCCCAGCGTACGCAGCACCGCACTGTCGTAGCGCCGCTCACCAGCCGTCGCCTGCAACGCCGCCAGCAACACCAGCAGCCCGGCCAGCAGACTGAAGCCCATCACCAGCTGCACCGCCTGGCTCACCCGATCCACCACCTCGCGCACCCGCTCCAGGATGCCGTCGATATCCAGCAGTGAAATGTTCGGGTACTCCCGGGTCAGCCCGGCCAGCGCCGGTGCCTGCGCGCGTGGCAGATGGAAGGCGGTGATCAGGTTGTACGGCGCATCGGCAACCGCGCCTTCGTTGAGCAGCAGGAAAAAGTTGACCCGGAACGAATCCCAGTCCGCCTTGCGGATGCTGGTGATCGTGAAACTGCGCTCCTGATCGCCCATCTGCAGCGTCACCGTGTCGCCCAGCGTCATCCCGTAACGCTCGGCCCAGCCCTGCTCGATCGAGGCCTCGGCCGCGGTGCTGCCCGCCTTCCAGAACGTCCCGCTGAGCAGCGTATTGGCCGGCGGGAAATCATGCCGCCACGAGAAATTGACCGGCCGGTTGGCATCGTCCTCCTCGTTGCTGTTGTCCTCGCGCGCCTGCCGCTGCGGCGGCCGGTCGTTGACCGCGAGCAGGCGGCCGGTACTGAACGGCTCGATGCCCGGCGCGACCACCCCGAGCCCACCCAACGTGGCCAGCACCGCATCGCGCTGCTCGGGCTGGATGTTCATCAGGAAGTAGTTCGGTGTATCGGTCGGCAGGCGATCGCGCCACTGCGCCAACAGCCCCGGACCGATCACCGACAGCAGCAGCAGCGAACACAGCGACAGCGACAGGCCGACCAGCTGCATCACCGCCAGCCCGCGGCGTCGCGTCAACGAAGCCAGGCCCAGCTTCCAGCGCCCGCGCAGGCGCGGCTGCAGCCCACGCAGCAGCCACAGCAGCAGCGCGCCGAGCGCACCGGCCAGTGCCGCCAGCGCGGCCAGCCCGCCGAGCACCCACGTCGCCAGTTTCACATCGCCGGTGGCCTGCATGGTGAGCGCCACGGTGGCCGCCAATGCGGCGGCATAGACCAGCACCGAACTCGGCGGCAGCGCGGCGAAGCTGCGGTTGAGCACGCGCATCGGCGGCACGCTGCGCAGGCGCAGCAGCGGCGGCAGACCAAAGCCCAGCAGCAGCACCAGCCCGATGCCGGCTCCACTCAGTGCCGGCGTGGCCTGCGGCAGGGGCAGGCGGTTCGGAATCAACCCGCCCAGTGCCTGCACCAGCCCGGCCTGGGCAGCCATGCCCAGCCCGATACCGACCAGGCAGGCCGGTATCGCCAGCATCACCAGCTGCAGCGCCATCGCGGTGAGGATGTCGCGCTGGCGCGCCCCCAGGCAGCGCAGGATCGCGACCTGGTCGATGCGTCGCATCGCGAAGCGGTTGGCCGCCAGTGCGGTGGCGACACCGGCCAGCAACACCGCCAGCAACGCGGCCAGCGACAGGAAGCGCCCGGCCAGATCGAACGCGCCGCGTACACCGCGCTGGGCATCGGCGATGCCGACAATGCGGTAGCCCTTGGCCTGCGGCGTGAGCCATTCGCGGAAGGCCTCGATCTGCCCCGGCGCACCGGCGAACATCATCCGGTACGACGCGCGGCTGCCCGGCCCCAGCAGGCCGGCGCGATCCACATCGATGCGGTTCACCAGCAGCGGCGGCGACAGTTGCATCAGCTCACCGGAGGTATCCGGCTCGGCCTGCAGCACGCGGGTCACGGTCAACGTGCCCGCGCCGAATTCCAGTGCATCGCCCACCTGCAGGCCAAGCGCCTGCATCAGGCGGGGATCGGCATACGCTTGGCCCGGTGGCGGCGTTCCTGCCGTTTCGCTGGCGCTGTCATGCAGCGTGCGGCTGACCCGCAGTTCACCGCGCAGCGGGTAGCCATCGGCGACCGCCTTGATGTTGGCCATCTGGCTGTCATCGCCATGGAACAGCACGCTGGGGAAGCTGACCATGCGCGTGTTGGCCAAGCCGCGCTCGCGCGCCGCGTCGGCGAAGGTCTGCGGGATGTCCTCACGGCCGCTCAGGCCCAGATCACCGCCAAGCATCTCCGCCGCGCTGCCGGTCAGTGCCAGGGTCACGCGGTTGACCAATGTCCCGACGGCGGTCATCACCGCCACGCCCAACACCAGTGCGGCGAACACGGTCAGCAGATCGCCGGCCAGGAATTCGCGGCGCAGCGCACGCGCCGCATGGCGCACGACATTCATGCGCCTGCGCCGGCAACGGTGTCGGCCAGGCGGCCACCGTCGAGCTGGTAGATGCGCTCGCAGCGCTGCGCCAGGCGCAGGTCATGGGTGACCAGCACCAGGGTGGTATCGCTGGTGGCGTTGAGCGCGAACAGCAGGTCGCTGATCTGCTGCCCGGTGGCCTGGTCCAGGCTGCCGGTCGGCTCATCGGCGAACAGGATGCGCGGCCGCGCCACGAACGCACGGGCCAGCGCCACCCGCTGCTGTTCGCCACCGGAAAGCTGGCGCGGGTAGTGACGCGCACGATGGCCCAGGCCGACCTGTTCCAAGACCTCGCGCACCCGCGCGGGATCTTCGCGGCCGGCCAGTTCCAGCGGCAGCGCGATGTTCTCTTCGGCGGTCAGTGCCGGCAGCAGGTGGAAGCTCTGGAACACGAAGCCGACCTCGCGTGCGCGCAGCTGCGCGCGGGCTTCCTCATCGAGCGTGTTGAGCGCGGCGCCGGCCAGCGCGATGGTGCCGTGGCTGGGCAGGTCCAGTCCGGCGAGCAGGCCGAGCAGGGTGGTCTTGCCCGAACCTGAAGCGCCGACGATCGCCACGCTCTCACCTTCATGGACGGTCATGTCAATGTTGTCCAGTATGTGGACTTCACCCTCCGGGCCACGTGCGGACTTGCCCACGTTGTGGGCGGCGATGGCGACGGGCGCGCTGCGGGGGGACAGGCTGTCGATGAGGATTCTCCAATGAACCAAGCAAGTGGAATGGGCCGCGTGGCCTCGATGGGCTGGCTGCTGGCAGGGTTGCTGCTGATGCCGATGCTGGCCTGTGCCAAAGCTCCGGACACCCGTGCGGCGGTGCTGGTGGTCGGCGACAGCCTCAGTGCCGCCCACAATATCCCGGCCGCGTCGGGCTGGGTAAACCTGCTTCAGCAGCGGGTCAAACAACAGATCAAGGCGCCGCCGGCGATCATCAACGCCAGCATCAGCGGCGAGACGACCGCCGGCGCGCTGACCCGCCTGCCAGGGCTGCTGGAGAAGCATCGGCCGTCCGTGGTGGTGATCGAACTGGGCGGCAACGATGCGCTGCGCGGGCTGACCCCGGCGCAACTGCAGGGCAACCTGGAAAAGATGATCGTGGCCAGCCAGAAGGCGGGCGCCAAGGTGCTGCTGCTGGGTATCGATGTGCCGCCCAACTACGGCCCGGCCTACCGCCAGCGCCTGCGCCAGACCTACGCGGCGCTGGCCAAGCAGTACGACGTGCCGCTGCTGCCGTTCCTGCTCGAAGGGGTGGCCTTGAAGCCGAACCTGATGCAGGCCGACGGGCTGCACCCAACCGCAGCTGCGCAGCCGCAGGTGCTGGACAACGTCTGGCCGCTGCTCAAACCCCTGCTTTGATCGGTGTGTGAGGAACTTCACACCGCGTCCACTGGCGATGCGGCATGTTTCACAAAGCTGAAGAAAGAGGGAATCCCATGCGTCAGACAAAGGAGACCTCCGGCCTGGTGCTGGTGGTCGAAGACAACCGTAATATTTCCGAGATGATCGGCGAGTACTTGGAAGGGCGCGGCTTCGAAGTCGACTACGCCCAGGATGGGCTGGACGGTTATCGTCTGGCGGCCGAGAACAGCTACGACGTGGTCGTGCTGGACCTGATGCTGCCGCGTCTGGACGGCATCGAAGTCTGTCGCCGCCTGCGCAACGACGCGCGCAAGTCCACGCCGGTGCTCATGCTGACCGCGCGCGACACGCTGG
>DMZT01000193.1 GCA_003484865.1 Stenotrophomonas sp. | reverse complement strand
GGCCTGCTGCATGCCGACGTCGAGCAGTGGCTGGCGGCCGATAGCGACAAGGCCCGTTTCTACGAGCTGATCTCGCGCCAGACCCGCCTGTGGTCCGAAGACAGCCGTGGCGAGCGCTGGTACGCCGCCGATGCCCTGGCGATGGCCTGGGCGCTGCAGCCGGAAGGCGCGTTGCGGGTCGAATCCCGTCCGCTGAACGTGGAACTGGCCGGTGTGCACAGTCGGGGTGCTACCATTGTCGACTGGAACCGCCAGACCGGGCAGCCTGACAACACTCAGCTGCTGATGGCCTACGACCAGGGTCGCTTCGAGGCCCAGGTGAGGGCGGCACTCGGCGTCTGATGACGCCGCTGCGGCGGACCTTTCGCACGGTTGATGGACCCGGCTTGCCCTTTGCGGCGGCCGGGACTATAATGCCGCTCTTGACCACCAGCCCTTATTACGGTGCGCGCCCATGAAGGCCGATATTCATCCTGCTTACCGCGACGTGGTTTTCCACGACGTTACCTCTGATTTCAAGATCCTGACCCGTTCGACCATGTCCACCAAGGACACGATCAAGTGGGAAGACGGCAACGAGTATCCGCTCGTCAAGGTTGAAATCTCCTCGGCTTCGCATCCGTTCTACACGGGCAAGCACAAGGTGATCGACACCAGCGGCCGTATCGACAAGTTCCAGAAGCGTTTCGGCAAGCCGGCGCCGACCGCGGCCTGATCTGTCGACGCAGCTGCTTGAAAACAACGGTCGCCTTGGCGGCCGTTGTTTTTTGTTGTTCCCGGTTTGCTGAACGCCAGGTGAGGCCCACATGCCCCGCCGACGGAACGCTGTGTCCGTGCGTTGGCGCGAGCCCTTGCGCACTCTGGGATAGCGCCTGCGGCGCGGTCCGGAACCTGCTTCTACGACTTCCGTCCTAGGGCGTCGAAAATGTTGCTGTGCGATAATGGCGGGATCCACGATAACGATCGTGGACTTCCTTCACGTGCCTGACCCATGCGCTTGGGCGGGCGCCTTCCCTCGAGGAGCGCACACAGTGTCCGATCTTGATCAGGTCACGCTCAACGCCGGCGACACGTCGGTTGTTCTGCCAGTCATCAAACCCACGCTCGGCAACGATTGCGTCGATATCTCGAAGCTGACCAAGGAAACCGGTCTCTTCACGTACGACTCCGGCTTCACCGCCACCGCCAGCTGCAAGTCCGCCATCACCTATATCGACGGTGACAAGGGCGTGCTGCTGTATCGCGGCTATCCCATCGAGCAGCTCTCGGAAAAGTCGAGCTACGTCGAAGTGGCCTACCTGCTGATCAACGGCGAGCGTCCGAGCGCCGAGCAGCTGAAGGCCTTCACCGACGAGCTGGCGGCCGAAGCCGATGTGGATCCGTCGATCAACACGCTGATCGGCAGCTTCGCCAAGGATGCCCATCCGATGGCCATCCTGACCGCCGCCATCGCGCAGCTGTCGGGCATCTACCACGCTTCGCTGGACCTGTCCGACGCCGAACAGCGTCGTCATGCCGCGGTGCGCCTGATCGCCAAGGTGCCGACCCTGTCGGCCCTGATCTACCGCCACGGCAAGGGCCTGCCGGCCAACAAGCCGGACACCTCGCTGGATTACGTCAGCCGCTTCCTGAAGCAGACCTTCGAGTCGGCCGATGGCCAGTACGAGCTGAACCAGGACGTGGTCAAGGCGCTGGATCTGCTGTTCATCCTGCACGCCGATCATGAGCAGAACGCCTCGACCTCGACCGTGCGTCTGGTCGGTTCGACCGGTGCCAACCCGTACGCGTCGGTCGCTGCTGGCGTCACCGCGCTGTGGGGTCCGGCCCACGGCGGTGCCAACGAAGCCGTGCTGAAGATGCTCGAAGAGATCGGTTCGGCCGACAACGTCGAGTCCGCCGTGCTCAAGGCCAAGGACAAGACCTCCGGCTTCCGCCTGATGGGCTTTGGCCACCGCGTGTACAAGAACTTCGACCCGCGCGCCAAGGTCATCGGTGTGATGACCGGCAAGGTGCTGGAACAGCTGGGCGTGCAGGATCCGCTGCTGGACGTGGCCGTCAAGCTGGAGCAGGCCGCGCTGCAGGATGACTACTTCGTCGCCCGCAAGCTGTACCCGAACGTCGATTTCTACAGCGGCATCATCTACAAGGCGCTGCAGATCCCGACCGAAATGTTCACCGTCATGTTCGCCCTCGGCCGTACCTCCGGCTGGGTGGCCCATTGGCTGGAACAGCAGGTCGATCCGGAAATGAAGATCGGCCGTCCGCGCCAGGTCTACACCGGCAGCGACGTGCGCGACTACCAGGGCTGATCGCCCCGGCAGGTTGTGATGAAAACGCCCCGCACTGCGGGGCGTTTTTTTTGGGCGCCGCCGGTCACCTCTTTTCGTACTTCTTGCATGGGCCTCACTTCGATCGAGGTACAACCTTGGCGGTCACCCTCACGCCCATGGAGTCCCTCATGAATCGTCTGATCGCCGTAGTCCTCATCGCCGCACCGCTGAGCGTGGTCAGCGCCGGCGCACATGCCCAGTACACCGGCCCTGGCGCGACCAGCGCGGTCACCACCGTCGCTGAAGCCCGCGACCAGCGCGATGACCAGCCCGTCGTACTGCAGGGCACGCTGATCGCCAAGATCGGCCACGAACGCTATCGCTTCAAGGATGCCACCGGCGAGATCGACGTCGAGATCGATGACAAGGATCTGCCCGACCGGCAGCCCGTCAGCGCGACGACCGTGGTGGAGCTGCAGGGAGAAGTCGATACGCATCGCTTCAAGCCCACCGATATCGATGTGGAGCATGTGCGGATCATCGGCACGCGCTGATTCTCCTGCACCGTCGGATGCGCCGCATTGCGGGGCGTTTGGCGTTCAGCGCATGGTGATCGTCAGCGTGCTTCCGCGTAACGGCTGGGCGATTCCCCCAGCACGCGGCGGAACGCCGACGAAAACGCGCTTGGGCTGGCGTATCCCAGATCCAGTGCGATCCGCGTGACCGGCTGCCCGGCACCCAGGCGTTCGATGGCGGCGAGCAGGCACACCTGCTGGCGCCATTCGGCAAAGCCCACCCCGGTGTCCGCGCGGAACTGGCGGGTGAACGTGCGCCGGCTCATGCCCGCCTCGGCGGCGACCTCATCGAGCGAGGCAGCGATCGAGGGCGCATCGAACAGCTGCTGGCAGGTGCGCACAAGGCGCGGGTCGCGGGGCAGCGGTGCATGCAGTGACAGGCGTGGCATCGCGGCGATCTCCGCGACCAGCAGCTGCATCAGCCGACCGCCGCGACCGTCCAGGTCGTACATCGCCGGCAGGTCGACCGCATCGTCCATCAGGTGCCGCAGCAGCGCCGATACGGCATACACGCCGCAGCGCGCAGGCAACCGGAACGCCGCCACTTCGTCCGCTGCCACGAACACATTGAGCATCGTGACCGGGCCACGCATCGCCATGGCGTGGGTGACGCCTGCGGGCACCCAGCAGGCACGCTGCGGTGGTACCAGCCAGCGTCCCTCGGGTGTGGTGAGGCTGATGGTGCCGCGCGAGGCAAACGCGAACTGACCGCGCCGGTGCGCGTGATCGGGAAAGACGGATCCGGCGGCGTAGTCGTTGGCGGTGACCACCACGGCGCGAGGTAGATCTTCAAAGGGATCGAGCAGGGTATTGCGCATGGCCCGGATTCTATCGCCATCGGCCTGATATCGACGGCGGGCCACGCGCAGTCGACCTAACATCGCGGCCCGACCTCACGTCCGCACGGTGCAGCCATGCCCACTACTACCTTTCATCGCGTCGGCACTGGCGCCCATCCTGTCCTGGTCCTGCATGGCTGGTTTGGTGACGCCCACGCCTTCGAACCGATCGAGCCATGGCTGTCCGGCGAGGCGTTCAGCTACCTCTTCATGGATTGCCGCGGCTACGGTGGCATGCGCGGGGTGCCCGGTGACTACACGATCGACGAGATCGCCAATGACGCGCTGACCTTGGCCGACACGCTGGGCATCGCGACCTTCAGCCTGGTCGGGCATTCGATGGGTGGCATGGCCATCGAGCGGATCGCGGTGCTCGCCCCGGATCGCGTGCGCGCGCTGGTCGCCGTGGCACCCGTGCCGTGCGGTGGCATCGCCTACGATTCGCCCGCGCGGCAGGTGCTTGAAGCGGCCGCAGGCAGCGTGAGCATCCGTCGGGGCATCATCGATCGCAGCACCGGTGGGCGGTTGCCCGCCGCGTGGCTGGACTGGAAGGCGCAGTACTCGATGGCGCACGTGTCGCCGGAGGCATTCGCGGCGTACTTCCCGGCCTGGGCGGACACGGACTTCAGCATGGAGATCATCGGCCGACATCCGGTGAAGGTGCTGATCGGTGAGCATGACCCCGTGTTCAACGCGGCCCTCATGGACAGGACCTACCTGCACCGCTATCGGCAGGCGACCCTGGAGGTGCTGGAGAATGCGGGTCACTACCCGATGAACGAAACGCCGCTGGCCCTGGTCGCGGCGATCGAGCGCTTTCTGGTCAAGTTCGCCGAGGCCTGAAGGAGGCCGGGCGTCGTTTCAGCGACCGCCCAGATAACCCTCGATCTCGCCGTCCGCCAGCAGCTCACGCAGCTGCGTGGCCGACGCGCGCCGCATCGGCTTCTCGTCGATCGCCGACAGCGGCGGCTGGCGCAGGCCGTCATACGGCAGCACGGCGATGTCGAAGGTCAGGTCTTCGGCGCTGAACACCCAGACCGGCGCATCCAGGCTGCGCTCGCGGTCCAGCCGCAGCCGGCGCGTCCGTGATTCGGCCGGAATGCCGTGCTCATCGAGATAGCGCTGCACGGCATCGGCATCGTCGCTGTGCACCTGCAGCTGCACGGGGCTGTTGGCGTCGGCGGTGCCTTCCAGTACCGGGCCACACAGGCGGGGTGAGAAACCCTGCAGAAAGTCCATCGCCCGCAGGGCGGCCTCGCGGCGCTGGCGCAACTGCGCGCCATGGTCGGCACCGGCGAACAGGCGCTGGTACTCGCGCAGGGCATCTTCGATCTCGGTGTTGCGGGGCAGGGAGGCATCATCGTGGATGCCGAGCCGGGTGGCGGCCTTGAGCTTGGCCTGGTGATAGTCGCGGATGCCGCCCTCGGCCATCAGCCGGGCGGCTTCGTGCGCCAGCTGGTGGCGGCGCTCACGGGTCTGCGTGGCTGCATGCTGGCGGGCTCGATGCATGACCGATACTCCTTGGCGACCTGCACGGCAATGTACACCGGCGATGTGACAGGCGGGTAGAGCCACCCCATGGAGCG
>DMZT01000194.1:5101-6188 GCA_003484865.1 Stenotrophomonas sp. | reverse complement strand
CCGCTGCCCGGTCCGGGACCGGGCAGCGGCACCTGGCTGCCGCGCACCGGCCAGCGGCGCGCCGGGAAGCGGGGTTACTTGCTGCTGACGTACTTCTCGCGCCGCACCTGCGGTGTGGGCAGGCCGGCCTCTTTCAGCGCCTCGAAGGTGGCATCGACCATGTCCGGGTTGCCGCACAGGTAGGCGATGTCGGTGGCCGCGCTCGGGGCGAACTCGGCCAGGTGCTGCTGCACGTAGCCGTGGCGCACGTCAGGATGCGGGTTCTCCGGCAGCTCGCGGGACAGGCACGGCACATAGCGGAAGCCCGGGTGGGCGGCCGCGAAGGCATAGAAGTCGTCGCTGTAGAGCAGCTCGGCGGGGGTGCGCGCGCCCTGCAGCAGGACCACCTCCACGCCACGCTCGGCCATGGCGGTGGCCAGCAGCGGCAGCATCGACCGGTACGGGGTGACCCCGGTGCCGGTGGCGATCAGCAGGTAGCGGGCGTTGTGGTCGCCCGGCTGCAGGCAGAACCGGCCGAACGGGCCGCTGGCGCTGACGTGGCCGCCGATGTCCAGGCCCTCGAACAGGGCCGTGGCGGCGCCGCCGGGGACGAAGCTGACCGCGATATCGACCGCTTCGCCCGCGCCAAGGGCGTGGTTGTGAATGGTGGCCAGCGAGTAACTGCGCTTGGTGGCGGTGCCGTCGGCGTACTCGAAATGGACCTGGATGAACTGGCCGGGCTGGAAATCCAGCGGCTGGCCGTCATCACGCAGGAACTGGTAGTGGCCGACGGTCGGGGCGAGCATGCGCCGGTCGACCAGTTTGAGGGGGAATTGAACAGGCACGGCTTTTCGGGACAGTGTGTAGCCGGGGCAAGCCCTCGGGGTCTTCTATAATAGCCCCTCCCCGCCCCTATCCAGCGCCAGCCCATGGGCGCGAAGGCAAGAGCTTGGCTTCCCAGAACACTCCCGCGTCCACCGCCGCCCCCGCCCTGCGGGTGCGCGACCTCCGCAAGACCTACGACAACGGCACCCAGGCCCTGAAGGGCGTCTCGCTGGACGTGGCCCCGGGCGACTTCTTCGCCCTGCTGGGCCCCAACGGCGCCGGC
>DMZT01000194.1:0-4948 GCA_003484865.1 Stenotrophomonas sp. | reverse complement strand
CCCAACGGCGCCGGCAAGTCGACCCTGATCGGCATCATCAGCTCGCTGGTGAACCTCAGCGAGGGCCAGGTCGAGGTGTTCGGCAGCGACCTGGTGCGCCACCGCAGCGCCACCATGCGCCTGATCGGCCTGGTACCCCAGGAGATCAACTTCAACCTGTTCGAAAAGCCCTTCGACATCCTGGTCAACTACGCCGGCTTCTATGGCGTGGCCCGTGCCGAGGCCGAGAAGATGGCCGAGGAGGAGCTCAAGCGCGCCCACCTGTGGGAGAAGGCGCAGGTGATGAGCCGCACCCTGTCTGGCGGCATGAAGCGCCGGCTGATGATCGCCCGCGCGATGATGACCCGCCCGCGCCTGCTGATCCTGGATGAGCCGACCGCCGGGGTGGACATCGAGATCCGCCGCGACATGTGGCGGGTGCTCAAGGAGATCAATGCCGCCGGCACCACGATCATCCTCACCACGCATTACCTGGAAGAAGCCGAGCACCTGTGCCGGAACCTGGCCATCATCAATCACGGCCAGATCGTCACCCAGGGCCCGATGCGCGAGCTGCTGGCCAAGCTGGACGTGGAAGGCTTCCTGTTCGATATCGACGGCAGCCTGCCGGCCCAGCTGCCGGAGATCGACGGCGCGATCCTGATCGCCACCGACAGCCACACGCTGGATGTGGACATGCCGCGTGCGATGGACCTCAACCGCGTGTTCGACGCCTTGAACGCCGCTGGCATCCGCGTGCGTTCGATGCGCACCAAGAGCAACCGCCTGGAGGAGCTGTTCGTGCGCCTCACCGGCAACCAGGAGAACGTGGCATGAGCAGCACCCCGACCCCGGTCATCACCGACGGCCAGCGCAACCGCATCGCCCTGATGACCATCGTGCGCCGCGAAGTGGCGCGCATCCTGCGCATCTGGGGCCAGACCCTGGTGCCGCCGGCGATCACCATGACGCTGTACTTCCTGATCTTCGGCGGGCTGATCGGCTCGCGCGTGGGCGAGATGGGCGGCTACACCTACATGCAGTTCATCGTGCCGGGCCTGGTGATGATGAGCGTGATCCAGAACAGCTACGGCAACATCAGCTCCTCGTTCTTCGGCGCCAAGTTCGGCCGCCACGTGGAAGAGCTGCTGGTCAGCCCGATGCCGAACTGGGTGATCCTGTGGGGCTATGTGTCCGGTGCGGTGCTGCGCGGGCTGATGGTCGGCGTGATCGTGCTGATCATCGCCATGTTCTTCACCCCCGTGCGCATCCCGCATCCGCTGGTGACGCTGACCACGGTGCTGCTGGGCGCGACGATCTTCTCGCTGGCCGGCTTCATCAATGCGGTGTACGCGAAGAAGTTCGACGATGTGGCGATCGTGCCGACCTTCATCCTGACCCCGCTGACCTACCTGGGCGGCGTGTTCTATTCGGTGAAGCTGCTGCCGACCTGGGCCGAAGCGGCCACGCACGCCAACCCGATCTTCTACATGGTCAACGCGTTCCGCTACGGGCTGCTGGGCACCAGCGACGTGCCGCTGTGGGTGGCCTACGCGCTGATGATCGGCTTCGTGGTCGCATTGACCGCGCTGGCGCTGTGGTTGTTGAAGCGGGGCGTGGGGATGCGCAGCTGATGCGCCTCCTGATCCTCGGCGCCGGCGGAACCGGTGGTTACTTCGGTGGTCGGCTGGCCCAGGCCGGTGTGGATGTGACGTTTCTTGTGCGTCCCGCGCGTGCGGCGCAGCTGGCGCGCGAGGGCCTGGTGCTGCGCAGCCCGCTGGGCGATGCGACGTTCCCGGTCAAGCACGTCACCGCCGAGGCGCTGCCCGCACTGGCGAGCGCCGAGCCGTTCGATCTGGTGATCCTGAGCTGCAAGGCCTACGACCTGGCCAGTTCGATCGAGGCGATCGCCCCGGCGGTCGGCCCGCGCACCACGGTGCTGCCGATCCTCAACGGGCTGCGCCATTACGCCGATCTCGACGCGCGCTTCGGCCGCGACGCGGTGCTGGGCGGGCTGTGCTTCATCAGCGCGACCAAGGCCGCCGATGGTGCGGTGCTGCACCTGGCGCCGGCGGCCAAGCTGACCTTCGGCGAGCGCGACGGCACCGGCAGCAGCGCGCGCGTGCTGGCGTTGGCGGCAGCCTGTGTGCAGGCCGGGGTGGACCACGTCGCCACCGATGCCATCGGGCAGGAGCAGTGGATCAAGTACACCTTCCTGACCACGTTGGCGGCGGCGACGTGCCTGATGCGCGCCGATGTCGGCACGATCGTGGCCACCGATGACGGTGCGGCGATCGTGCGCGGCCTGTACGACGAATGCGTGGCCGTTGCCGAGGCGGCTGGCGAGCCGATTCCGGCCAAGGCACGCGAGATCGCGCTGACGGCGACCACCCAGGCCGGCTCGGCCTTGAAGGCCTCGATGCTGCGCGATCTGGAGGCCGGCCAGCAGGTGGAGGCCGAGCATATCGTCGGCGACATGCTGGTGCGTGCACGCGCAGCCGGACAGGCGGCGCCGCTGCTGGCGGTGGCCTATGCGCACCTGCAGGCCTACCAGCGCCTGCGCAGCGCCTGAGCACCATGCCTGCCACGCTGCCCGCCCGCGTGCTGGTGCTGGGCCTGGGCTACAGCGGCCGGCATCTGGCCGCGCTGCTGCACGCGCACGGCGTGGCCTGCAGCGGCACCGTGCGTGATCCTGCGAATGCGCCGGACGATGGATGGGTCCGCCACCGCCTCGTCGCCGGCGAACCGATCAGCGCGGACCTGCGCGAGGCGATCCGCACGGCCGAGGCCCTTGTCTGCACCGTGCCACCGGATGCCGAGGGCGACCCGGCCTTGCGCCTGCTCACCGAGGCGCTGAGTGACAGCCCTGCCCTGCGCTGGGTCGGCTATCTCTCCTCGACGGCGGTGTACGCCGACCGCGCAGGCGGCCGGGTCAACGAGACATCCACCGCCGATGCGACCGATGAGACCGCCTTGAAACGCCTGCACGCGGAACAGCAGTGGCAGGCCGTCGCGCAGGCCCGCGGCATCGCCTCGGCGGTGTTCCGGCTGCCTGGCCTGTACGGGCGCGGGCGCAATGCACTGGTCCAGCTGGCGCAGGGCAAGGCGAGGCATGTCGTGCGGCCGGGGCTGGTATTCAACCGGCTGCATGTAGAGGATCTGGCCAGCGCGGTGCTGGCGGCAATGCAGCAGGCCGAAGGCCATGCGCTCCATCTGCTCAGCGATGACGAACCGGCGCCGCCGCAGGACGTGGTGGCCTACGCGGCGGCGCTGAGTGGGCTGCCGCTGCCCGTCGTGCAGGCGTGGGACGCACCCGAGGTGGCCGCCTCACTGCGCCGCTTCTACACCAGCAACAAGCGCATCGATGGCCGCGTCACGCGCGCCGCATTGCAGTGGCAGCCACGCTTCACGACCTACCGCGAAGGGCTGGACGACGCGTGGGCCCACGGCGACGGACGCCCCGCGCTGCGGTAGCCCACGACCGTTGGTCGTGGGTGCGGTGCACCAATGCGCGGCCCGACACGCGTACCGACCCACGGTCGGTACCCAGCCTCTCAGGCCGCGTCAGGCAACCGGAAGAACGCGCGCGTAGCCGCCGTCGCGTTGGCGGCCGTGGTCGCCACGTCTTCCCCACGATCGCGGGCCAGCTCTTCAACAATGTGCGACAGGAACATCGGCTCGTTGCGACGGTCCTTCGGCAGTGGCTTGAGCGTGCGCGGCAGCAGGTACGGTGCATCGGTCTCGATCATCAGCCGGTTGGCCGGGATGTGCTTGACCAGCTCGCGCAGGTGCGCGCCACGGCGTTCATCGCACAACCAGCCGGTGATGCCGATGTACCAGTCCTGGTCCAGATAATCGAACAGCTCCTGGCGCTCGCCGGTGAAGCAGTGCACCACCGCCGGGCCAAGCCGGCCCTCGAAATTCTTCATCTGCGCCATGAAATCGGCATGCGCGTCGCGCTGGTGCAGGAACAGCGGCTTGCCGTTCTCGGCGGCGAGCTGCAGCTGACGCTCGAAGGCACGGTGCTGCGCCGGGCGCGGGGAGAAATCACGGAAGTAATCCAGCCCGCACTCACCTACCGCCACCACCTCGGCATGGGCGTGCAGCGCGCGCATTTCTGCGTCGCATTCGTCGGTGTATTCCACCGCATGGTGCGGGTGCACGCCCGCGGTCGCGTACAGGAACCCCGGATGCTGGCGGGCCAGATCGAGCGCCATCGGCGAGTGCTCGCGGCTGGCGCCGGTGATCACCATCTGCACCACCCCGGCATCGCGCGCACGCGCCAGCACGGCGTCGCGGTCGCGATCGAAGGAATCATGGGTGAGGTTGGCGCCGATATCGATCAGTTGCATGGGGCTGCTGCAGGACGGAAAACCGGGCCATTGTACCTGCGCCCCGGGAGACTCAATCGGACGCCGCCGGCGCGAGCAGCACCTCGACCAGTTCACGCGAGAGACCGGCCAGGCGTATCCGCCCGCCCTGCTGCTGCACGGTGATGAACGGCGCGCCGCCGCGCACGAAGGTATCCGTGGCCGCTACCGGTCCGTTGGCGGCAGTGCCCGGCATGCGCAGGTACCAGACCTGCGCGCACGTCGCCTCCAACGCCGGCACCGGCTCACGATAGAGGCCGCCGCGCCCACTGACCTCGGCCGTCCGCAGCAGACGCAGCAGACGCGCGAGCACGGCACTCGGCGCCACCTGGCCGGACATGCCCACCTCCTCGGCAAACGCGTCCGGCGCGGTGGTCATGGCGATCAGCGCGGCACTGGCGCGCGAGGCCGGCACCACCGTGCCGTCGATGGACCGGCCCGCCCGCGCCTGCGACTGCCAGAGCGCCTCGGTGGGCTCGCCCAGATACGGCTGCATGTCGCGCTCGAACTGCGTCCGCCATGCGCCGAACTGTTGCTGCGCCGCGGCCAGGTCCCATGCCGGCAGGGGGCAGCGCGCGGGGCGATCATGGCGCTCCCAC
>DMZT01000195.1 GCA_003484865.1 Stenotrophomonas sp. | reverse complement strand
ACCGGATACGGCCGCGGCGGTGGTGCGTCAGCAGACGCCGCGGCGCGCACATACGCGGTGGCCAGGCCACGGCCGAGGCGACCACTGAAGGCGCGCGTCGGCCACGTGTCTTCCGGTTCGGCGTTCGCCAATGCCTGTGACCATGCCGGATTCAACTGGCACTCCGGGGTGCGCAGGAACGCGGTGCCCACCTGCACCGCACTGGCACCGAGCGTCAGGGCTGCCGCGATGCCGCGCCCATCAGCGATGCCACCGGCCGCGATGACCGGGATATCCAGATGATCGGCCAGCCGCGGCAGCAGCGCGAATAATCCGACCAGTTGGCGCTCGGCGGCCTCCGGATCGAAGGCGCCGCGATGGCCGCCCGCTTCGAACCCCTGCGCGACCACCGCGTCAGCGCCGGCCGCTTGCGCGGCACGCGCTTCGGCCAAGGTCGTCGCACACGCGATCCAGGCAATGCCCACGTCTTTCAGGCGCTGCACCTGTGCCGGAGAAAACACGCCCATGATGGTGGAGGCCACCGCCGGGCGCGCCTCGATCAAGGCATCGAACTGCGCATCGAGATCGGCCGGCCCCGCATCGGCGGCACTGGCCGGCACCTCCGGGCCCCACTTCGCCAGAAAGCGGCGTGTCGCGGCTTCAGCATCGGCATCGCGCGATGGCAGCGGATCGGGTATCCAGACGTTGACCTGCGCCGGCCCGGCGGACTGCGCACGGAAATCGGTCATCCACGCCACGATGTCCTGCGGCTGCGACAACACCGCGCCCATCGCGCCCATGCTGCCGGCATTGGCCAGCGCGGCCGACAGCGGCACGGGGCAGGCGCCGGCCATCGGTGCGAGCAGGATCGGGGCCTGCAATGCAAAACGCCGACAGAAGTTGTCGGCGCGTTCGAGAAGCGGGGAACCATTCACGCGCGGCGCACCTGTGGAAGGAGACGGTGCCAGCATACGCCGCACCGCCCCTGCCCGGAATGCGCCTGCGCAGGACTCAGCGGAACGGCATGCCGCCGCGGCCGCCCATGGCACCCATCATTCCCTTCATGCTGCGCATCATGCCCTTCATGCCGCCGCCGGCCATCTTGCTCATCATCTTTTCCATCTGCTGGAACTGCTTCATGAGCTTGTTGACGTCGGCCGGGGTCAGGCCGGACCCGCGCGCGATACGGGCACGGCGCGAGCCGTTGAGCAGGCCCGGGTTGCGGCGCTCCTTCTTGGTCATCGAGTTGATGATCGCGATCATGCGCGGCACGTCCTTGCCCTGGCTGACCTGCTGCTTGAGGTGATCAGGGATCTGGCCCAGGCCCGGCAGCTTGTCCATCAGGCCGCCGATGCCGCCCATGTTCTGCATCTGCTCCAGCTGGTCGCGCATGTCGTTCAGATCGAACTTCTTGCCCTTGGCGACCTTCTCGGCCAGCTTCTGGGCCTTGTCCTTGTCGACCTGCTGCTCAACCTGCTCCACCAGCGACAGCACGTCGCCCATGTCCAGGATGCGGCTGGCGATACGGTCCGGGTGGAACACATCCAGACCGTCCGGCTTTTCGCTCACACCGACGAACTTGATCGGCTTGCCGGTGATGTAGCGCACGCTCAGCGCGGCACCGCCGCGGGCGTCACCGTCGGTCTTGGTCAGCACCACGCCGGTCAGCGGCAGCGCATCGCCGAAGGCCTTGGCGGTATTGGCGGCATCCTGGCCGGTCATGGCATCGACCACGAACAGCGTTTCGGCGGGGTTGACCGCGGCGTGCAGCGCCTTGATCTCGGCCATCATCGCTTCGTCGATGGCCAGGCGACCGGCGGTATCGACGATCAGCACATCCACGAACGACTTGCGGGCGTCATCGATGGCGGCGCGGACGATGGCTTCCGGCTTCTGGTCGGCGGTGGACGGGAAGAACAGCACACCGACCTGGTCAGCCAGGGTCTTGAGCTGCTCGATCGCGGCCGGACGGTAGACGTCGGCCGAGACCACCATCACCTTCTTCTTGCGCTTTTCCTTGAGGTGCTTGGCCAGCTTGCCCACCGTGGTGGTCTTGCCCGCACCCTGCAGGCCGGCCATCAGGATGATCGCCGGCGCCGGCACGTTGAGGTTCAGGTCCGAGGCGGCCGAGCCCATGACCGCGGTCAGCTCGTCGCGCACGACCTTGATCAGCGCCTGACCCGGAGTCAGCGACTTGAGCACTTCCTGGCCGACCGCACGCACCTTGATGCGTTCGACCAGCGCCTGCACCACGGGCAGCGCGACGTCGGCTTCAAGCAGCGCGATGCGGACTTCGCGGGTGGCCTCGCGGATGTTTTCCTCGGTCAGGCGACCGCGGCCGCGCAGCCGCTCGATGGTGCCGGAGAGGCGCTGGGTCAGGGACTCGAACATGGAAGCGACCTGTTCAGAACAAAAGACAATGAGACCGCCAGTATAACGGTTCCGCCCCGGCTCCCGGACCGGCCCTGACGGCGGCGCTGCGGGCATCGCCAGCACCCCGGGGGTATGCGAAACTGACACGATGACAATCGTTCTCATCGCGACCCTGCTGTACCTGACCGCCACCGGCCTGCTGGTGCGTGCGGTCGTCCGCGATGACGCGGTGACCTCCCCGGCCTGGCTGTGGCCGGCGCTGCCGGCGATGCTGCTGCACGGCGGCTATCACGTGCTGGTGGCGATGCGTACCAGCGGCGGGCCGGACATGCACTTCTTCGCCGCCCTGTCGCTGGTCGGGCTGGGCATGGCGTGGCTGACCTCGCTGGTCGCTGCGCGCGGGCGCATGGCGGCACTTGGCGTCCTGGTGTTCCCGATGGCCGCCGTGGTGCTGTGGATCTATCACGCCTACGGCCACGAGCCGAGCAAGCCGCTGGGCTGGCAATTGGCCACGCACGCGTGGATGGCGCTGCTCGCCTACGCCACCCTGAGCGTGGCCGCGTTGCTGGCGATCATGCTGTGGCTGCAGGAACGCGCCCTGCGCCGCCGTGATTTCCGCCCGTGGCTGCGCGCCCTGCCCCCGCTGGCCGACCTGGAAGCCCTGCTGTTCCGGGTGATCGCGGTCGGCTTTGCGCTGCTCACGCTGACCCTGGTCACCGGCGTGCTGTTCGTCGATGACCTGCTGGCGCAGAAGCTGGTGCACAAGACCGTGCTCAGCATCCTGTCCTGGATCGTGTTTGGCACGCTGCTGATCGGGCGCCGCCGTTACGGCTGGCGCGGCGCGAAGGCGGTGCATTGGACCCTGACCGCGATGGCGTTGCTGCTGCTGGCGTTCTTCGGCAGCCAGTTCGTGATCGAGCTGGTGTTCGGGCGCACGCGATAGAAGCGTGCCGACCAACGGTCGGCACCTACCCGTGCACCGCATGCCGATCGTTGCTCGGCACCCACCCGTGCAACGCATGCCGATCGGTGGTCGGCCCCACGCGTGCACCGCATGCCGATCGTTGGTCGGCACCTACCCGTGCACCGCATGCCGATCGGTGGTCGGCACCCACCGGTGCACCGCGTACCGATCGCTGGTCGGCACGCGGCCCCGAACATCGCAGGTAGATGCCGACCGTTGGTCGGCATGCCGCGTTACAGCGCGTCGATCGCCTCGGACAACCGCTCCACCGCGATCACTTCCATGCCCTTCACGCTGCCGGTCTTCGGCGCGTTCGCCTTGGGCACAATCGCGCGCTTGAAGCCATGCGTCGCTGCTTCGCGCAGGCGGTCTTCACCGTTGGGCACGGGGCGGATCTCGCCGGACAGGCCCACCTCGCCGAAGGCGATCGTCTTCTCGGCCAGCGGCCGGTCCTGCAGCGAGGACAGCACCGCCAGCAGCACCGGCAGATCGGCGGCGGTCTCCTGCACGCGGATGCCACCCACTACGTTGACGAACACGTCCTGGTCGCCCACCAGCACGCCGCCATGACGGTGCAGCACCGCCAGCAGCATCGCCAGGCGGTTCTGCTCCAGACCCACCGCCACCCGGCGCGGGTTGGACAGCGGTGAGGCATCCACCAGTGCCTGTACTTCCACCAGCAGCGGGCGCGTGCCCTCGCGGGTCACCATCACGCAGCTGCCCGGCTGCTGGGTGCTGCCGCCGGAGAGGAAGATCGCCGAGGGGTTGGAGACCTCTTTGAGGCCCTTCTCGCCCATCGCGAACACGCCCAGCTCGTTGACCGCGCCGAAGCGGTTCTTGAACGCCCGCAGCAGGCGGAATCGGCTGCCGCTCTCGCCTTCGAAGTACAGCACCGCGTCGACCATGTGTTCGAGCACGCGCGGGCCGGCGATGCCGCCCTCCTTGGTCACGTGACCGACCAGGAACACGGCGGTGCCGGTTTCCTTGGCAAAGCGCACCAGGCGTGCGGCGCTCTCACGCACCTGGCTGACCGAGCCGGGCGCGGCGGTCAGCGATTCGGTCCACAGCGTCTGCACCGAATCGGCCACGATCAGCCGCGGCTTGGCCACGCTGGCATGCTGCAGGATCGCCTCGACCTGGGTTTCGGCCAGCGCGTTGACGTTGTCCAGCGGCAGATCCAGGCGGACCGCACGGCCCGCGACCTGCGAGAGCGATTCCTCACCGGTGATGTACAGCACCGGCAAGCTGGCAGCCATCTTCGCCACCGCCTGCAGCAGCAGGGTGGATTTGCCGATGCCCGGATCGCCACCGACCAGCACCACCGCGCCTTCGACCAGGCCACCGCCGAGCACGCGGTCGAACTCGCCGATGCCGGTGCTCACCCGCAGGTGTTCGGTCTGCTGTACGTCCTTGAGCGCCATGATCTTCGGCGCATCGACCTTGCCGGCCCAGCCGGAACGTCGCGAGGCCGGCGAGGACTTGGTGGGCGTCGCGCTTTCCAGCGTGATTTCGCTGAGCGTGTTCCAGACCCCGCACTCGGTGCACTGGCCCTGCCACTTGCTGTATTCGGCGCCGCATTCACTGCAGACGTAAGCGGTGAGTCGCTTGGCCATGTCCACTTCCGCTTCAGAATCGATGGGGCAGGATAGCCGAGCCGCGTCGCAGCAACCGAGACGCCGAGCGCCCCCGCTCAAGATTCCGGCCCCGATGCCGATACTCCGGCGGGCCACTGCCCTCCTTCAACCTTTTCCAGGCTTCTCCATGACCGGCACCTACAGCCAGAGTCTTGTCGTGTTCTCGCTGCTGGTCGCCATCCTCGCCTCGTACACCGCGCTGGACATGGCCGGTCGCCTGGCCAGTACCCGCGGCCGGGTCGCCCGCTGGTGGCTCGCCGGTGGCGCCGGTGCGATGGGCCTGGGCATCTGGTCGATGCACTTCATCGGCATGCTCGCCTTCCACCTGCCGATCCCGGTCGGCTATGACCTGGCCATTACCCTGTACTCGCTGGCCGTGTCGGTGGGCGCCTCGGCGTATGCGCTGTGGCTGGTCTCGCGTGCAGAGCTGCCGTGGTCGCGACTGTGCGCAGGCGCGGTGCTGATGGGGCTGGGCATCGCCGCCATGCACTACCTGGGCATGGCCGCGCTGGAGATGCAGCCGGGCATCGACTACGACCCGTTGTGGTTTGCCGCCTCGATCCTGATCGCGATCGGTGCGGCCGGTGCGGCGCAGTGGATCGCCTTCCGGCTGCGCCTGGAGCAGCGCCGGCCGTTCCTGCTGCGCGGGCTGGCCTCGCTGGTGATGGGCCTGGCCATCGTCGGCATGCACTACACCGGGATGGCCGCCGCCCACTTCCCCGAGGGCGCGCTGTGCGGCGCGGCGTACGGCCAGGGCATCGATACCAAATGGCTGGCCGTGCTGGTGATCGTGACGACACTGGCCACGCTGGGGATCGCGTTGATCGCCTCGGTGTTCGATCGCCAGATGCGTACCCGCACCGGCCTGCTCGCCGATTCGCTGGCGCAGGCCAACGAGAAGCTGATGCAGGCCGCCCTGCACGACCCGCTGACCCAGCTGCCCAACCGCATGCTGCTGCAGGACCGGATCGAGCAGGCCATCGAGAAGGCACAACGCCGGCAGTTCAGCTTCGCGGTCATGTTCTGCGACCTCGATGGTTTCAAGGCGATCAACGATGCCTACGGCCACCAGCTCGGCGACAAACTCCTGATCCAGGTCAGCGAGCGGATCACCGCGCTGCTGCGTGCGCAGGACACGTTCGCGCGGCTGGGCGGGGACGAGTTCGTCATCGTGTTCCAGGTGGAAGATCCGGAAGACGCGGCGGTGGTCGCCGAACGGATCATCGCCAGCGTGGCCGAACCGTTCGAGATCGATGCGCTGGAACTGCAGGTCAGCGCCAGCCTGGGCATCGCGCTGTACCCGGCCGATGCCACCACCGAGCGCGACCTGATGGCCCACGCCGATGCGGCGATGTACCACACCAAGGATTCGGGCCGGAACGGCTATACCTTCTTTACCCAGTCACTCAACGTCAGCGCCAACCGCCAGCTGAAACTGCTGCAGGAGCTGCGCAAGGCGGTCAGCCGCAGCGAGCTGGTGCTGCACTATCAGCCCAAGTTCCAGGCCAACGGCAACGCGCTGATCGGGGCCGAGGCGCTGGTGCGCTGGCAGCACCCGGAACTGGGCCTGCTGTCGCCGGATGCGTTCATCCCGATCGCGGAGCGCAGTGGGCTGATCCTGTCCATCGGCGACTGGGTGCTCGACCGGGCCTGCGCGCAGCTGCGCCACTGGCACGATGCCGGGCATCCGGACTGGACGATGGCGGTGAATCTGTCGCCGCTGCAGTTCGGCTCCAGCACGCTGCTCGAGACCGTGCAGCGCACGCTGGACAAGCATGGGCTGGACCCGAAGCGGCTGACCCTGGAGATCACCGAGACCACCGCGATGCGCGATGTGGAAGCCAGCCTGCTGATCCTGCACGGACTGACCGCGATGGGCGTGAACATCTCCATCGATGATTTCGGCACCGGCTACTCCAGCCTGCTCTACCTCAAGCGCATGCCGGCCACGGAGCTGAAGATCGACCGCGCCTTCGTGCACGATCTGGAAGACAACGCCGAGGATGCGGCGATCGTCTCCTCGATCATCGCGCTGGGTCGCTCGCTGCAGCTGCAGATCGTCGCCGAGGGCGTGGAGACCGCCGGCCAACGCCAGTACCTGAGCGACATGGGGTGCGATCAACTGCAGGGGTACCACCTCGGGCGGCCGGTGGATGCCGTGGAGTTCATGCGACTGGCGAAGGCGGCGTAACGCGCGGCACCACCGCCATCACATCACCCAACAAAAAGGCCGCCCGAGG
>DMZT01000196.1 GCA_003484865.1 Stenotrophomonas sp. | reverse complement strand
GCGACATCGCCGACCGCGCCGGCAAAGAGCGCCTGCAGGCCAGTTCACTGGCTGAAGTGCAGAAGCTGCTCAAGGCCGAGACCGGCAAGCCCGGTGCCGACGAATTGCTGTTCACCAGTTTCGTGACCCAGTAAGGGCGACCATGAATGACCTGCTTTCCCAGGACGAGATCGATGCCCTGCTGCATGGCGTGGACTCCGGTGCGGTTGAGACCGACCTCGATGCGCCCACGCCCGGCGAGGCGCGCTCGTACGATTTCGCCAGTCAGGACCGCATCATCCGCGGCCGCATGCCGACCCTGGAAATGGTCAACGAGCGCTTCGCGCGCCTGTGGCGCATCGGCCTGTTCAACCTGATCCGCCGCTCGGCCGAACTCTCCGTGCGTGGCATCGAGCTGATCAAGTTCAATGACTACATGCACTCGCTGTACGTGCCGACCAACCTCAACCTCATCCGCTTCAAGCCGCTGCGCGGGACCGGGCTGATCGTGTTCGAGCCGACGCTGGTGTTCGCGATCGTGGACAACTTCTTCGGCGGTGATGGGCGCTACCCGACCCGTATCGAAGGGCGCGAGTTCACCGCCACCGAGATGCGCGTGATCCACCTGCTGCTCAAGCAGACCTTCGCTGATCTGCAGGAAGCCTGGGCGCCGGTGATGGATGTGGAGCTGGAGTACATCAACTCCGAGATCAATCCGCACTTCGCCAACATCGTGACGCCGCGCGAGTACGTGGTGGTCTGCCGCCTGCATGTCGAGCTTGACGGCGGTGGCGGCGACATCCACGTCACCCTGCCCTACTCGATGCTCGAGCCCATCCGCGAGCTGCTTGACGCGGGCATCCAGAGCGACCGCAACGACCGCGATGCCAGCTGGGGCGTGATGCTGCGCGAGCAGCTCAACATCGCCGAGGTCACGCTCTCCAGCGTACTGGCCACCAAGCGCATGAGCCTGCGCGACCTGACCAAGCTGAAGATCGGCGATGTGCTGCCGATCGAGCTGCCCAAGCAGGTGCCGGTGTGCGTGGAAAACGTGCCGGTGTTCACCGGCGAGTTCGGCGTCGCCAACGGTTTCAACGCGGTGAAGATCACCGCCACCCATCCCCCGGGCATCCGCCCACGCGTTCCCGTACTGCAGGAAGACCCGCAATGAACGATATCGAATCCAACGCGCCGGCACCGGCACAGTTCACCCAGCTGCAGTCCGATGACACCACGGTCGGCGACGAGCTCAACCTGGATGTGATCCTGGATGTGCCGGTGACGCTGTCGCTGGAAGTGGGCCGCGCCCGCCTGCCGATCCGCAACCTGCTGCAGCTCAACCAGGGCTCGGTGGTGGAACTGGAGCGCGGTGCCGGCGAATCGCTGGACGTGTTCGTCAACGGCACCCTGATCGCCCATGGCGAGGTGGTGGTGATCAACGACCGCTTCGGCGTGCGCCTGACCGACGTGGTCAGCCCGAGCGAACGGATCCGGAGACTGCGTTGAGTGCCGGGCTGCTGATCGCGGCCGGCGCCTCGACCGTCAAGGTCGGCCAGCATGCCGCCGCTGCACCGGGCATGTTCGGTGCGGTGCTGGCACTGCTCGGCGTGCTGGCGTTGATCGTCGGGTTGGGCTGGTTGCTCAAGCGCATGCCCGGCAGCGGCTTCCGCCCGGCCGAGGGGCTGCGCGTGGTCGCCAGCCTGACCGTCGGCGCGAAGGAGCGCGTGGTGGTGGTCGAGGTCAATGGCACCCAGCTGCTGCTGGGCGTCACTGCCGGTGGCATCAACACGCTGCATCAGCTGCCCGACCCCCTGCCGGCTCCGACGCCGGCGCGCCTTCCCGATTTCAAACACCTCCCGAATTTCGCCCAGCTGCTGCAACAGCGGCTGCGCAAGGAACCCTGACCATGCGTGGCCCCCGTACTTCCTGGACCCGTTACCTGCCGCTGTTGCTGACCGCCCTGCTGTGCGCGCTTCCGGCCCTGGCCTGGGCCGCGCCCGGCGTGCCGGGTGTGCCGGCGCTGCCGGATGTGAATGTCGGCAAGATCGGCGGGCAGCCGGTCAGCCTGCCTTTGCAGACGTTGCTGTTGATGACGGCGATCACCCTGATCCCGTCGATGCTGCTGGTGCTGACCGCCTTCACCCGCATCATCATCGTGCTGGGCCTGCTGCGCCAGGCGCTCGGCACCGGCCAGACCCCGTCCAACCAGGTGCTGCTCGGCCTGGCGCTGTTCCTCACCGCGATGGTGATGCTGCCGGTGTGGCAGAAGGCGTGGGGCAGCGGCATGGCGCCCTACCTCAACGGCGAAATCGATTTCCAGACGGCCTGGACCCTGACCACCCAGCCGCTGCGCGCCTTCATGCTGGCGCAGATCCGCGAGACCGATCTGATGACCTTTGCCGGCATGGCCGGCCACGGCACCTACGACAGCCCGGATGCCATCCCGTTCCCGATCCTGGTCGCCTCGTTCGTTACCAGCGAGCTCAAGACCGCCTTCGAAATCGGCTTCCTGATCTTCATTCCCTTCGTGATCATCGATCTGGTCGTGGCCAGCGTACTGATGTCGATGGGCATGATGATGCTCTCGCCGATGCTGGTCTCCGCCCCGTTCAAGATCCTGTTGTTCGTGCTGGTGGATGGCTGGGTTCTGGTGGTGGGCACGTTGGCCGCCAGCTTCAATGCGGTCTGACCGCCCCACCCTGTTGATCGAAACGGACCCGAGACTGACATGACGCCCGAACTTGCCCTGACCGAACTGCGTGGTGGCCTGATCACCGTGTTGTGGGTTGCCGGCCCGCTGCTGCTCACCGTGCTGATCGTCGGCGTGGTGGTCGGCGTGGTCCAGGCCGCGACCCAGCTCAACGAACCCACCATCGCCTTCGTCGCCAAGGCCGCGGCGTTGACCGTGGTGTTGTTCGCGCTGGGCAGCCTGCTGATCGGCCACCTGGTCGAGTACACCACGCTGCTGTTCCAGCGCATTCCCCATCTGATCGGCTGAGGCAGCCGCCGTGGATTCCGCGACCCAGATGGCCGCCGATGGCCTGCAGGCCTTCGGCATGATCGGCACGATCCTGTGGACCATGCTGCGGATCGGCGCGATGCTGATGGCCATGCCGCTGATCGGTACACGCGCGGTGCCGTCACGAATCCGCGTGCTGCTTGCCGGCGCATTGGCGATCGCGCTGTCGCCGATGCTGCCGCCGGTGCCGGAATGGACCGGCTTCGATGCGGCCACGGTGCTGACCATTGCCCGCGAACTGGCGATCGGCGTATCGATCGGCTTCCTGCTGAGGCTGGTCTTCGAAGCCGGCGCGATGGCCGGCGAGCTGGTCGCGCAGGGTACCGGCCTGGCCTTCGCGCAGATGAGCGACCCGCTGCGTGGCGGCAGTTCCGGCGTGATCGGGCAGTGGTTCTATCTGCTGTTCGGCCTGCTGTTCTTCACCGTCAACGGCCACCTGGCGCTGATCTCGCTGTTGATGGACAGCTACAAGGCCTTGCCGATCGGCACCTCGCTGCCCGATCCGCAGGCATTCCTGAGCATCGCCCCGACCTTCCTGCTGCAGGTGTTCCGTGGCGCGCTCACGCTGGCACTGCCGCTGACCGTGGCGATGCTGGCGATCAACCTGGCCTTCGGCGTGCTGGCCCGTGCGGCGCCTGCGTTGAACCCGATCCAGCTCGGCCTGCCGGTCGCACTGCTGCTGGGCCTGTTCCTGCTGACCGTGCTGGCCGGCGAGATGGGGCCGCCGGTGCAACGCCTGTTCGATGCGGCCTTCGATGCCGCCGACAGTGTCAGCCGCTGACCCGGGACACGCGGCGGGACACCTCCTGCCGCCATGGGTTGGGGGCACTCACGCCACTTGCGGGGCACCGGGGGCCTGACGGTAGTCTTGACCGCTCGACGGCAGTGCCTTTGCAACGCAACGACAGAATCTTCACCGTATCTTTGCGGTGATGGCCGTGCGTCCTGTCGTATCGCTCAGATGTTGACCAGGGAGAGTGTCTTCCATGCTGATCGGCAGCTATACCCCGTGGTTGGTGGTGATTTCGTTCCTTGTCGCAGTACTGGCCTCCTTTACCGCGCTGGATATGTCCAGCCGGGTGACGACCGCCACCACGCGCCGCACCACCTGGTTGTGGTTGGTCGGCGGCGGCTGCGCGATGGGGCTGGGCATCTGGTCGATGCACTTCATCGGCATGCTCGCCTTCCAGTTGCCGATCCCCCTCGGCTATGCGCTTGGCCTGACCACCGTCTCGCTGCTGGCCGCCATGGCCTCTTCCATCTTCGCGCTGTGGCTGGTCTCGCAGCCGACCCTGCCGCACGGGCGGCTGGCGCTTGGCGCCGTGCTGATGGGCAGTGGCATCGCCTCGATGCATTACCTGGGCATGGCCGCGCTGCACATGCAGCCCGGCATCGACTACCACGCCGGCTGGGTGGCGCTGTCGCTGCTGATTGCAGTGGCGGCCTCGTGGACGGCCCTGTTCATTGCCTTCCGCCTGCGCAGCACGCACCGCCGCCTGCGCGACCGCGCCGCACCGGCACTGGTGCTGGGCACCGCGATCGTGGGCATGCATTACACCGGCATGGCCGCCGCCCGCTTTCCGGCGGACAGCATCTGCGGTGCTGCGGCCGGTGATGGCCTGCAGGCGCAATGGCTGGCACTGGTGGTGCTGGCCCTGACCATCGCGATCCTGGCGGTGGTCCTGATCGTGTCCTGGCTGGACCAGCGCATGGAGGCGCAGCTGCTGCGGCTGCGCAACACCGACCTGAGCAGCTCGCTGGATGATGCGCAGGCGGAGTTGACCCAGGCGGCCCTGCACGATCCCCTGACCCGCCTGCCGAACCGCCGGCTGCTGCAGCAGCGCATCGAGCAGGCCCTGGCCGAGGCCGAGCAGCGCGGCAGCCGCTTCGCGGTGATGTTCATGGATCTGGACGGCTTCAAGCAGGTCAACGATGCCTACGGCCACCAGACCGGCGATGCGCTGCTGGTGGCCGTCGCCGACCGCACCCGCAAGCTGCTGCGGCCGGCGGACATGCTGGCACGGCTGGGCGGCGATGAGTTCGTGCTGGTGGTGCCGATCGAGAACGACGAGGACGTGGCGACACTGGCCAGCCGCCTCATCCAGACCGTCGGCAACGAGCCACTGCTGCCGCGCCACGACCTGCAGGTGACCGCCAGCATCGGCATCGCGATCTGCCCGGACCACGCCGCCAGCGAGCGCCAGCTGATGGCCTTCGCCGATGCGGCGATGTACCAGGCCAAGGAGGCCGGCCGCAACGCCTACGTGCTGTTTGCGGACTGGATGAATGACAGCGCCGAGCAGCAGTTCCAGCTGCTGGCCGACCTGCGCCGCGCCATCGGCAGCGAGCAGCTGTTCCTGCACTACCAGCCCAAGACCCGCGTCGCCGGGCAATCGATCAGCGGCGCCGAAGCGTTGATCCGCTGGCGGCATCCGCAACAGGGCCTGATTCCGCCGGACCGCTTCATCCGGCTGGCCGAACGCAGCGGCGTGATCAACGAGATCGGGCGCTGGGCACTGGATGAAGCCTGCCGCCAGCTGCGCGTGTGGCACGACGCCGGGCATGACGCCTGGACGGTGTCGGTGAATCTCTCGCCGATCCAGTTCGCCTCGCCCAACCTGCTGAAGGAAGTCCGCGAGGCGCTGCAGACCCATCGCATCGAGCCGCGCCGGCTGATCCTGGAGATCACCGAAAACACGGTGATGCGCGATACCGAGGCCAGCCTGACCCTGTTGCAAGCCATGGCGGCGTTGGGGGTGGGCATCTCCATCGATGACTTCGGTACCGGCTACTCCAGCCTGTTGTACCTCAAGCGCCTTCCCGCCACCGAGATCAAGATCGACCATGCCTTCGTGCGCGACCTGGAAAACAGCTCCGAGGATGTGGTGATCGTCTCGGCGATCGTGGCCCTGGGGCATGCCTTGGACATGGACATCGTGGCCGAGGGGGTCGAGACCGCCGGTCAGCGCGCCTACCTGGAACGGCTGGGCTGTGATTACCTGCAGGGCTATCTGCTCGGCAGACCGGTAGACGCCCTGCGCTTCATGCAGCTGCATGATGTGCCCCGCCCCAGAGTGGAGGTTGCGGCAGGCTGGAAGGCCCAGGCGCGGCCAGGGGCCTCGGCGGGGTGATGCCGGCCCGGTGAGGTAGTGCCGGCCCGGTGAGGCAGTGCCCGCCCGGTGAGGTAGTGC
>DMZT01000197.1 GCA_003484865.1 Stenotrophomonas sp. | reverse complement strand
ATACGCCAGCGACATCAGCATCGCGCAGAACGAGCTGACCGGGAAACTCCACCACCCCGCGTCGGCGCCCCAGCGGTCCTGCAGCAGCTCGGCGAAGGGCACGCGGATGCCCCACAGCGAGGCGGCCAGGATCAGCAGCGGCGGAATCACTGCGCCGGTCGAACGCACCACGCCGGAGATCACGAAGTTCACCCCGAAGAACAGGAACGACCACACCGCGATGTGGTTGAGGTGGCGCGCCACCTCCAGCGCCTGGCTGCCTTCGGGCAGGAACAGGGCGAGCGTGTATCGGTCGAGCAGGATCAGCGGCAGGATCAGCACGCCGGTCAGCAGGAAGTTGTAGAGCACGCCGCTGCGGGCGGTGCCGCGCACGCGGTCCCAGCGCTGCGCGCCGACGTTCTGCGCGGCCATGGTCGAGCACGCCGCGCCGATCGCCATCGCCGGCATCTGCACGTAGGTCCACAGCTGCAGCGAGGCGCCATACGCGGCGGCAGTGTCGGTGCCGTAGCTGTTGACCATGGTCATCATCAGGATCATCGACAGCGAGATCAGCACCATCTGCAGGCCCATCGGCACGCCCTTGACCACCAAGGCGCGCAGGATCTCGCCATCGATCTTGAACAGCGCCATGTCCTTGCGCCCCAACCACAGCACATGCCGCTTGTTGCGCATGTACCAGAGCAGGCCGAGCAGTGAGAGGGTCTGCGCGATCAACGTGGCCCACGCCGCGCCGGCGATGCCCAGCTGTGGGAACGGGCCGATGCCGAAGATCAGCAGCGGGTTGAAGCCGATATCCAGCACCACCGACAGCAGCAGGAAGCGGAACGGCGTGCGGGAGTCGCCCACGCCGCGCAGCGCAGAGCTCAGGAAGGCGAAGGCATACAGCGTCGGCATCGCCAGGAAGATGATGCGCAGGTAGGCCTCGGCCAGCGGCAGTGATTCGGCCGGTGTGCCCATCGCCGCCAGCAATGGATGCGACAGCCACCAGCCGGCGATCGCGATCACCACCGACAGGCCGATGAAGAAGGTGGCGCTGGTGCCCATCACGCGCCGGGCCTGGGGCAGGTCGCGGGCACCCATCGACTGGCCGATCAGGATCGAGGCGGCCATGCCGATCCCGAACACCGAGCCGATCAGGAAGAACATGATGTTGTTGGCGTTCGCGGTGGCGGTCAGCGCCGCCTCGCCGAGGAAGCGGCCGACCCAGATCGCGTTCACCGAGCCGTTCATCGACTGGGCGATGTTGCCGGCCAGGATCGGCAGGGCGAACAGGAACAGATTGCGCCCGATCGGGCCCGTGGTCAGGTCAAGCGGCGCTTTGGCCATGTGCGCTGGAGATCGAGCTCAGAGAGCGGCACACTAGCACCAAGCCCATCAAGGGGATATCGCGATGCGTACTTCCGCGTCTCAACGCACGTCAGCCGCTGCCCCGGTAGTGCCGGCCGCTGGCCGGCTGCAGATCCTTCTGGATGACCGGTTCATCCCCACCGCGCTGGCCCTCTTGATTGGCGCCTCGCTGGCCGCATGTTCGAGTACGGACGACCGCCTGCGCGACGCACAGGTACGGCCCATGGACCGACCGGAATGCCAGGTCGGCAGCCAGCGACGCGATCTGGATGCGGGGGTTCCCACGCTGATCGGTGGCACTGGCTGCCGTGGCGATCCATCGGCACCGCAACCGCTGAACCGACGACCGGCTGAGCCGGGGAGTTGAATCACCCGCATGATCGAAGCAACCCCATTGGCCGCCGTGCGGCTGGATGTGTGGCTCTGGGCCGCACGGTTCTATCGAACCCGCAGCCTGGCCAAACAGGCGGTGGAAACCGGCAAGGTGGATGTGGCCGGGCAACGCCCGAAATCCTCGCGCGCGGTGCGCGTGGGCGAAGCGCTGCAGATCAGCCGTGGCGATGAAGTGTTCGATATCCAGGTGCTTGGGCTCAGCGAGATGCGCGGCCCGGCCCCGGTGGCCCAGCAGTTGTACGCCGAGAGCGAGGCCTCGCTTGCACGCCGCGCGGAGCTGCGCCTGCAGCGTGCCGCGGCGAAGAACGGTTACCAGCCGCCGGAGCACAAGCCGGACAAACGCGCGCGCCGGTTGATCCGTGCGCTGGGTGATCTGGACGCGCTGTGAGCCGCGCACCGCACGCATGAAAAGACCGGGCCATGCGGCCCGGTCGTTGTGTATGGCTACGGTGGTGAATCAACGCAGGTCGTAACGATCCAGCTCCATCACCCGCGCCCACGCGGCGACGAAGTCGCGGACGAACTTCTTCTCGCCGTCCGCGCTGGCGTAGACCTCGGCCAGTGCACGCAGCACCGAGTTCGAGCCGAACACCAGGTCCACGCGGCTACCGCTCCAGCGCTGCGCGCCGGTGGCGCGGTCACGGCCGCTGTAGTTGTCGCCATTGGCCACCCATTGCGTGCGCATGTCGAGCAGGTTGACGAAGAAGTCGTTGCTCAACGTGCCGACGCGATCGGTGAACACGCCCTCCTGGCCGCCGCCGACGTTGGTGCCGATCACCCGCAGACCACCGACCAGCGCGGTCATCTCCGGCGCGGTCAGTGTGAGCAGCTGCGCACGGTCGATCAGCAGCGCTTCGGCAGGCACGTTGTAGCGGCCCTTGACGTAATTTCGGAACCCGTCGGCATACGGCTCCAGCACGGCGAAGGACGCCACATCGGTCTGGTCCTGGCTGGCATCGGTACGGCCGGGGTTGAACGGCACGCTGACCTCATGGCCACCGGCCCTGGCCGCCTGCTCGACGCCGACATTGCCGGCCAGCACGATCAGGTCGGCCAGCGAGACCGGCGCACCGCCATTACCCTTGAAGCCGGCCTGGATCTTTTCCAGCGCGGCCAGCACCTTGCCCAGCTGCTGCGGCTGGTTGACGGCCCAGTCTTTCTGCGGGGCCAGGCGCACACGCGCGCCGTTGGCGCCGCCACGCTTGTCAGAACCGCGGAAGGTCGAGGCTGATGCCCACGCGGTGGCGACCAGCTCGCCCGCGCCCAGGTCGGTCGCGGCGATCTGCTGCTTCAGCGCGGCGATGTCCTGCGCGCTGAGCGGGGTCTGCGGGGCCGCCGGCACCGGGTCCTGCCAGACGAATTCTTCGGCGGGAATTTCCGGGCCGAGGTAGCGTGCACGCGGGCCCATGTCGCGATGGGTCAGCTTGAACCACGCACGGGCAAAGGCATCGGCGAAGGCCTGCGGATCGGCCAGGAAGCGGCGCGAGATCTTCTCGTAGGCCGGGTCCACACGCAGCGACAGATCGGTGGTGAGCATGGTCGGGCGGTGCTTTTTCGACGGATCGTGCGCGTCGGGAATGATCGCCTCGCTGTCCTTGGCCACCCACTGGTGCGCACCGGCCGGGCTCTTGGTCAGCTCCCACTCGTGGCCGAACAGGATCTCGAAGAAGTCATGGCTCCACTGCGCCGGCGTGCGCGTCCAGGTCACTTCCAGGCCACTGGTGATGGTGTCGCCACCCTTGCCCGTGCCGAATCGGTTGGCCCAGCCCAGGCCCTGGCTTTCCAGGCCCGCCGCTTCCGGTTCCACATCGACGTTGTCGGCCGGGCCGGCGCCGTGGGTCTTGCCGAAGCTGTGGCCACCAGCGATCAGAGCGACGGTTTCCTCATCGTCCATGGCCATCCGGCCGAACGTATCGCGGATGTCGAAGGCCGCCTTGAGCGGATCGGGATTGCCGTCCGGGCCTTCCGGATTGACGTAGATCAGGCCCATCTGCACGGCGGCCAGCGGGTTCTCCAGATCACGCGAGTGGATGTCGCCGTCCGCGTCATCATCGGAGACCAGCACGCCGTGGTCTTCCTGCACGCCTTCGGAGCCATGCGCATAGCGAACATCGCCGCCGAGCCAGGTGGTTTCGCGGCCCCAGTACACATCCTGGTCGGGTTCCCAGGTATCCGGGCGGCCGCCGGCGAAGCCGAGGGTCTTGAAGCCCATCGATTCGAGAGCGACGTTGCCGGTGAGCACCAGCAGGTCAGCCCAGGAGATCGCCTGGCCGTACTTCTGCTTGATCGGCCACAGCAGGCGGCGTGCCTTGTCCAGGCTGACGTTGTCCGGCCAGCTGTTGAGCGGGGCGAAGCGCTGCTGGCCACGGCCGGCGCCGCCACGGCCATCGCCGATGCGGTAGGTGCCGGCGCTGTGCCAGGCCATGCGCACGAACAGGCCGCCGTAGTGGCCGAAGTCGGCCGGCCACCAATCCTGCGAATCGGTCATCAAGGCCTTGAGGTCGGCCTTGAGTGCGGCGTAATCCAGGCCCTTGAAGGCCTCGGCGTAATCGAATGCCTCATCCAGCGGATGCGAGCGGGTCGAGTGCTGGTTGAGCAGGTCCACCCGAAGCTGCTTGGGCCACCAGTCGCGGTTGGTGGTGGCGTCGCCGACGAGGGCGTGGTTGAACGGGCACTTGGCTTCGCTTTTCATGGGTATCTACCTGTGTACTGGCGAACGTGGCCACCATCGGCGTGGGGGAGGCGATGGCGACGTCGGGAAGGTTGCCCGCACACCTGGCCGTAAAGCACCGCGATGTGAAGGCGTGCCCACACGGTAATCACTGCCGTTCATTCGGTACATTCGAATGAATCAACCAATGCGATAGGCGCAGGCTATTTCGAGCGATTGCCTTCAGCGCTTGCCGAACAGACCGCCGCCGAGCTTGAGCAGATCGCCGACGCCCAGCTGCCCATCCCCGTCCTGGTCCAGCACGGAGGTCAGCAGGCCACCGCTGTTGGCGCTCTGGGCTTCCTGGCCGAGGGCCTGGCTGAGCTGGCCGGGGCTGGCGTTGCCGCCGCTGGCGAAGCGCTGGGCCAAATAGGACATCACGATCGGCGCAAGGATCGCGAGCAGCTGGCTGGTCTTGCTGCTGTCCAGCCCGGTGGCCTGGCTCAGGCCCTGGGTGGCACGGTCAGTGTTGCCGCCGAAGATGTGGCCGAGTATCCCGGCGCCGTTGGTGGCATTGCCGCCACCGCCGCCCAGCACGCTGCCGAGCAGCCCGCCCAGATCGACGCCGCTCCCGGCACTGGCCGGCGCATGATCACGCTGCAGCGCGCCCAGCAGTGCCTGTGCGCCTTGAGGTTCCTGCGCATTGCGCCCCATCGCGCCGAGCAGCAGGGGCAGGGCGGCGCCGACCGCGGTGCTGGCCTGGTTGGGGTCGATGCCCAGCTGCTGGGAGACCTGCTGCAGGCCTTGGCCCTGCTGCAGTTGCTGGAAGAGGGACGCGGCAAGTGATTCGGTATTCACGGCGGACTCCAGGGCAGGGATGGGAACCGCCCGAGCATAGCGCTGCGTTCACTACGGGAATGCGAAGAATTCACGCGGGCCCGCGCGGACACCCGACCAACGGTCGGGTGCTACCCGCTCTGCGGGGAGCCGGCCAGCG
>DMZT01000198.1 GCA_003484865.1 Stenotrophomonas sp. | reverse complement strand
ATGGAGCGGCGGGCTGCTGGGCAATCGCGGCGCAGGGCGTGAGCACGCCCAACAGCGAGAGCAGGCGTACGGCATGGCCGATCGACACGGGGGCACCTCGGGGATGGGAAGCCAAGTGCGCGGGCCCGTGCCGGTGGGAGGGAACAGCCCGGCGCGGGCCCACGCGGTTGAACGCATCTCAGGCCGTGCCGCAGTGATCAGCGTGCGGCGGTCGTGCCCGGCGGGAACGCAGCAAACAGCTTGTCCAGGCCGGCTTCCACCGCCGCGTTGACCTTGTCCGGCGAGGTCGGCACGGTGCCGCTGGCGGTGCCGCGCCAGACCGCCTGCTTGGTCTTGGCGTCGAACATATCCACGACCAGCGTGCCGACGTCATAGGTGTGCACCGTGGTGGTGGCATTACCCATGGCCATCCCGCCACCCCAGCCGCCGCCACGCCAGCCCCAGCCGCCCATGCCCGTCCCGGAGTAGAACGTATCCAGGGTCTGCTTCTGGCCGGTGGCGATATGCGCCGCCAGGGCGATGTCGCCGTTGGGCGCTTCGCGCAGGCCCTTGGCCTGCAGGCGCGCGTTGATGCCGTCGATGATGCGTTGCTGCACCAGCGGCGAGCTCGCCTGGGGTTTCATCGCCCAGGTGTAGGTCTTGTAGGAGGCGAAACTGGCTGACGGATCGAAGTCGGTCTTGACGGTCGGAGTGGATGCACAGGCGACCAGAGAAGTCGCCAGGACGGCGATGGCAAAGGCTTTCATGACGCGAGTCTCCAAAGGCGGGATGGAAAGACGCGCTGCGGTCGCAGCCGTCCTGGGGCGGGCCGTGGTGGCCAGTGGTTCCAGCCCCACGGTAGTGCACTGCCGGCCACGCGTAATGCGCATAACTACGGTAGAGAGGCGGGAAAAACTACCGAGTCAACGCGGCGGATTGATCACCACGTATTGCACGGTGGTCCCGGCATAGCGCGGCTCATACCAGACATTGCCGCACTGCTGGTAGGCCATGCCGTTGATCACCGTGGTCACGCAGCTGGGCGGAACCGAATTGACGATCGAACCGATCACCGCCGAGGTCACGGCCACGCCCGCCGTCACCGCTGCAGCGGTGGCGAAGGGATGATCGTCCCAGTGGTTCCAGTGGTCGTCGTGGTAGTTCACATCCACATTGACGTTGCGGTTCACGTTGCGATTGACGGTGCGGTTGCTGTCGATGTTGCGGTTGATGTTGGCCCCGCGGTTCACGTTGCCGCCCTGCGGGCGCTGCACCGGGCGGTTGATGCTGGTATGCGCACTGGCGCGCGCGCCACCGCCATGGAAGCCGCTGCGCTGCGCGCTCGCCGGTGCGGACACGGCCAGCAACACCACCAGCAGCATGCCCGCCGCCAGGGAGGAGGCCACGAAAAAGCGGTTGATCACGATACGCATGTCAGTTCTCCTGCCCAGCATCGGTGACGACCACCGCGACCGGCACCAGCTTGATGCGGGCCGCATCGGCCGGCGGCGTGAACTGGAAGGCGGTCGCGGGCACGGCGCTGCGCGTGTCCCAGCGCAGGTGGGCGCGATACTGCGGCAGCGCCGGATCATCCAGTGAGGTGATCACCAGCTTCTTCGGCAATGCGGTGGCCTTGCTGACCCACAGCTGCCAGTCCACGCCATCCTGCTTGAACGCATACTGCTCGATCGCCTCGCCGTCCACCGTGCCACCGCCGATGTGCAGCGCGCCACGGATGGCGGTTTTGGGCGCCTTGTCGGTGCCCCACAGGAACATGTCGGCCAGCGGCATGTCGATGCCATAGCGGGCGGCGGCATCGTCCACCAGTTCGCCCAGCGTACTGTTCAGTCCGTCCACCTGGGCGTAGTACTTCAGGCGCGGCGAATACAGCGACAACGCCTTGCCGTCGTAGAACAGCTGGCGCAGCTGGCGATCGCTTCGCAGCTCCAGGAACAGCTGGTTCGGGGGGCGCACCTTGTAGGTCACCACACCATCCAGCTCCACCTTCTGGCCGTCCTCCAGCACGATCTCGGTGCTGGCATCGGAGGTCAGCGAGAACTGCTTGAGCGCACGCAGCGCAGCGCCCATGCGGTCCAGAGCGGCCAACGCCTCGGGATCGCGCTCGGGCGCGTCGGCCGGTGCAGCCGGGGGGGAGACGGGAGTGGCAACACGGGTGGCGCCGTGCGCGACGGGCGCCAGCGCCGCCAGCATCAGGCAGGCCGACCACGCAACCGGGGGAATGGCAGAGGACATGACCGTTACTCCATGGCACGGTAAACAGGTGGCCGCCGTCAGGCGACCGGGATCAGAAGCCGCCGCTGATCGACAGACTCCACGGGTCGCCTTCGAAGCGGTTCTTGACGCTGAATTCGCCGACATAGCGGAACGACACATCCACATGCTCGCCGCCGGACCATTTCTTGCCGTAGGTCAGCACCGGGCCGATACCAAGCGAGCGGCCTTTGAAGCCCCCCAGGCGGTCGGCGGTGTCGCCCTTGTCGTCCTGCAACTGCTGGATCCAGCCACCGGCCGCCCCGAACCCCCAGCCACTGGCGGTGCGCTTGACCAGCAGCGCATCGGCCCGTGCGACCACGCCGTTCTTGTAGTCGGTATCGTCGTTGCGGGTGTACCAGTCGGTGGCGCCCAGCACACTGAATTCCAGCGTGCCCTTCTGGAACAGGTGGGTGTAGCCCACGCTGGGCGAGAACGTCCAGATGTTCATGCCTGGATTGGCCAGCCGGTTCGGGTCGTACTTGGCGGTGGGCGCATATACGTATACGCCGAAGGAAAGGTGCTGCACCTCGCTGATGTGGAACCCGGCGATCACCGGGGCGAAGTACACGTCGAACAGATTGGAGGCATGGTCCTTGGTCTGGAAACGGTTGCCCAGTGGGCCTGCCAGGTTGGCGGTGACCTCGGCATCGATGTACGGCACGGTCAGCATCGAGGCGAAATTCCAACGCCCGGCCTGGGTCGGCCATACGTACACCCCGGTGGCAGCGGTCAGGTTCACGTCGGCCTCCAGGCCCAGCGAGATCTGCCCGGCGATGGGCGCGGGGCGGTCGCCGCTGATCTTGCCGTTGTAGCGGATGTAGCTCAGCGACCACTGCATGCCCGGCTCCGGCGGAATCACACCGGCGTACGAGGTGATCTGCATGCCGGTGATCGAGCGCCCGAGCGCGCCCTCGGTCGCCCATGCCGGCGCGGCGGACAGTGCAGCCAGCGAGCCCAGCGCGAGGGCCAGTGGCCAGCGACGCGGCAGGCGGAGAAAGGACATGGTCATGCGGTGGCCCTCCGGCACGGGTGCAGGTTCATGGATACGCACCTCACAGCGGCTCCGGCTCCGGCGCCGGCCGCGTGGCACGCTGACGTTCGCGGACATCGGCGATGTCGCGCTCCAGGAAATAGTTCAGGAACGTGCGGATCACCGCGATCGCGGCCAACTGACCGATCGCGTCCCAGCTGGTGTAGATCGACGATTCGATGATGTCCGCCGAGAGCTGCATGGTCAGCCCGGCCACCAGCCAACGCCCGTAGCCCAACCACAGGTCGCGGCGCTCGACGTTGGTCAGGTGGCCGCGCAGCGCCAGCCGCACGGCCCTCACGAACACCACCACGGTGGCCATCGCGATCAGCACCAGGGCCATCGCATCGATGATCACCACCACCGGTTCGGTGATGGCGATCAGCCACGCCTTGAGAGGAAGCATCGTCGGGGCTCCGGTAGGCATCGCATTGCGGGGCGTTCGGGTTCATCCGCGCTCCACGCAACGGAAGCCGAGGTGGCAGGTGGAGGTATCGATGGGCTGCGCCATGCGCGCCGCAGGCCGGTAGCGCCTGCAGTAGTTCGGCGCACACAGGTGTGAGCCGCCCTTCATCACCCGGCGCGGAACCGCGCTTCGATCGCGCGGGTCGTGGCTGCGCTCACGCAGCCCGCCACGCGGATTGTCGATCGCGCAGCACGGCTTGCCCTGCAGTTGGTCATGCTGCTGATACCAGTCGCGGGTCCATTCCCAGACGTTGCCGATCATGTCGTACAGCCCGTATCCGTTGGGCGGATAGCTGCCGACCGGTGACGTCCAGCGGTGGCCGTCCTCATCCAGGCTCTGCCAGGGAAATTCGCCCTGCCAGGTATTGGCCTGGTGGCGGCCGCCGGGAATGAGGGTGTCGCCCCAGGCGAACTCACCCCTCTCCTGGCCGCCACGCGCTGCGAATTCCCACTCGGCCTCGGTCGGCAGGTCCTTCTCCATCCACCGGGCATAGGCCAGCGCATCGGCGAAGGTGACGTGGACCACCGGGTGATCCTCCAGGCCTTGCAGGCTGGACAGCGGACCCCGCGGATGCCGCCAGTCTGCCCCGGGAATGTAGTGCCACCAGTTGTGTGTGTTGCCCATGTCCACCGGGTGCGGAGGCTGCACGAACACCACCGAGGCCGGCTGCAGCAGCGCCGGGTCCGCACCGGGATAGTCGCGCGGATCGGCTGACTGCTCGGCTGCGGTGACGTGGCCAGTGGCCTGGATGAAGCGGGCGAACTCCCGGTTGGTCACCGGGTAGCGATCGATCCGGAACCGCCCTACCCGCGCCTTGTGCGCCGGGCGTTCTTCAGGATAGTGATCGTTGGAGCCCATGCTGAAGACCCCGCCAGCCAGCTCGATCATGCTATCGGCCACGACGCTCATGCGAACGGCGCCACGTTGAAGGTCATGCTGACGATCGCCAGCAGGCCAAGCAGCCACAGCAGGCCGGCGGTGATCAGGGTCAGCGAGATCGGGTAGTGACTCTCCCCGTGGATCAGGCCTTCGCGGATCATCTCCTCGCGCTCGGCACGCAGGCCCTGCATGTAGCGGATGTGGTAGAGGATGCCGAGGGTCAGCAGCACCATGCCGAGGCCGACCAGCGCGATGCCGAAGTTGCGTGGCGCATGCGGACGCAGGCCGACGCCGGGCACCTCCAGCATGTGGCCGAAGAACTGATAGATGGTGAAACCGAAGCCGATCAGCGACAGCGCCGTGCGGATGATCGACATCAGCGTGCGGTCCGCGCTCATGCGCGTGCGCTGGAATGACATCCCGGTGCGCCGCGAGGAGAGCTCCATCGAGGTGGCATCGGCACCCCCCAGCAGCGTTTTGGCCTGCTCGATGGTGAGCGCACGCTCGGTCAGCTGCTCGCGGGGGTCCTGGGCACTCATCGGCTGGTCGTCTCGTGAGGGGGTCATTTGCGGTGCAGGAAGTAGCTGGCGATGCGGGTAATCGGTCCGCGCAGGATCAGATACGGCAGGAAGCCGAGCACGACCGCGATGACGAAGGCTTCCACCGGATACTTGAACGCGCCGAACATGCGGAACTGGTAGATCACATCCATGCTGACCCCCAGCAGAAGAATGCGGGCGGTTGCGGTGACCCCTTCGCGCCAGGCGACCAGCCGGTCACCAGCAGAGCTGTGCGCCATCAACCAGGCATAGGGCGCCTTGCCCGCCTTGGCATCCTTGATGCCATCGATCAACGCCGCGATCAGCGCCATCGTCGGCTGCAGGAAGAAGCGGAAGGTCATGGGGCCATCCGCGCGATCGATCATGTCGGTCCAGAAGCGCGTCAGAATATCGATCACCAGGAGCATGGGCGGGATCCTTGCGTCAGGCCTCCAGCTTGGGCGCCGCCCGGTAGCCACACAATCGAGTTGTTACTGCAACCTCTCCAGTATTTTTACTGCGTCCAACGCGTGGAAAGGCAGCGCTATGCTCAGCGATATCGCGTCCGCTGCCCGCTGCAGCCGCGCCTTCTCTTTCTTCGCCACGGGCCCTCCATGCACTTGGACCAGCACCACTACTCCCTGATGCGCGGCGGACTGGTGCATCGGCTGCTGCAGGCCGCCGGCATGCTGCGCGGCACCGCCCGCCTCTCGCTATGGATGGCCGCGGCATTGGTGGTGATCTCGCTGGCGCCGTTGGTGGTGCTGACCGCGCGCGCGGGCACCCTGTGGACGCTCCCCCCGGGCATGCCGTTGCTGGGGGACTACGCCACCCTCGCCCGCGTACTGCTGGCGATGCCTCTGCTGGTGATTGCCGCACCGCGCTCGGACACCCTGCTGCGCAATGCGTTTCGCCAACTGACCCGCGCCGGCCTGGTGCCACCGCAGCGACAGGGCAGATTGACCGCGCTGCTGGCGAAGGTGCGCCGCTGGCGCGATGGCTGGCTGCCTGAAGCGCTCTGTGTGGTGATCGCATGGCTGCCGCTGTTGTTCGGCACGGACAGCGTGAGCCTGCTGCCGGGCGTCGCCGACTGGCGCCTGGAGCACGGTGCATTGACGGCCGCCGGACGCTGGTACGAATGGGTCGCCGTGCCGCTGTTCCGGCTGGTGGCGTTGCTCTGGCTATGGCGCTTCGTGCTGTGGACCGGCCTGCTCTGGCGGCTGCCGCGTGTAGGGCTGGCACTGCACGCAGAGCACCCGGATGGCGCTGGCGGCCTGGCCTTCCTGGGCATGGCGCAGGAACGCTTCGCGGTGCTCGCCCTGGCCGGCGGCATCCTGGTCGCCGGTGCGTGTGTCAATCATGTTCACTATCTGGGCGAGAGTCTTTATGACCTGCGCCACCTGCTGGCCGGCTATGTCATCGGTGCCACGCTCCTGCTGGTGGCGCCGCTGCTGGTCATGATGCCGAGCATGATGCGGGCCAAGCGCCATGCGCTGTACCGCTTCGATGCGCTGGGCAATCGCGCCGCGGCGCTGTTCGACCAGCGCTGGCGATCAGGGTCACGACAGGAGGCCGACACGGACTCCCTGCTGGACCATGGTGATGCATCCGCGTTCGCTGATTTCAGCGGCGTCTACAAGGGCCTGGCCAGCATGTCGGTGCTGCCGTTGAACCGCTGGAATCTGCTCTGGATCGCCCTGCACGCCGTCGTGCCTCTGCTGCCGCTGGTGCTGCTGGCAATGTCGGTGGATGAGCTGGCCCGCAAGCTGCTCGGCATCCTGGTCTGACGGCCCTCGTCATTAGCGGGATCAGCCCTTGCGCAGGCCGCGCAGCGAGCGCGACACGAACGATTCACCCTTCAGGGCGGCCGCCACCGCCGGCAGCAGGTCATCGCCTGCGTCGGATTTGAGCACATAACTGCACGCACCCAGGGCCATCGCCTGCGACACCATCTGGGGCTCGGCATGCACCGTGATGAACACCACGCCCAGCACGGGGCGTTGCAGGCGCAGCCGACGTGCGGCTTCCAATCCGTTCATTTCCGGCATCGCGATATCGGTGACCACCACATCCGGCAACATGCTCTGCGCCGCCTGCACCAGCGAGGCGCCATCCTGGACCAGGCCAATCACCTGGAACTGCTGGGACAGCAAGCCACGCAGCTGCCGCCCCATCGCGCATCCATCTTCGGCCAGCAACACACGGACAGCATTCATCGCACTCGCCCGCTCGATGCCTGCCACGATGGTGTGGCCAGACACAGTACGGTAACAAGGGAAAAACAACCGGTGGCGGGCAAGTAAATCTACTTGCCCATCCGCAGGCGGGCGGCCTAGTGACGGATCAGACCTTCCAACTCGGCCTTGCGCACCAGCTCCAGCGTGCCGTGCACGCCCAGCTCCTGCATGATCGCGTATTTGTGCGATTCGATCGTCCGCACCGATACCCCAAGCTCGTAAGCGATCTGCTTGGAGCGCAGGCCGCGCGCCACGTATTCCAGGATGCGCAGCTGCTTGTCGGTCAGTACATACTGGCAGCGACCCGATGCCACGATCACGTTGGCCGCCAGTGTCGGGGTCACATAGGTCTGGCCGTCCATCACCCCATTGATCGCGCGGACCAGTTCATCGCCGGCCGCGCTTTTGAGGATGTAGCCCCGCGCACCGGCCCGGATGGCCTCGGCCGCCATGCTCGATTCGTCGTGCATGGTGAGGAACACGAAGGGCGTCAGGCAGCCCTCGCTGCGGGCCTGACGCATCACGTCGATGCCGCTGATACCGGGCATGCTGATGTCAGAGACCACCACGTCCGGCGATTCGCGGCGTAGCGAGTCCAGCAGTTCCTCGCCGGAGGACACCAGTACGATCGATTCGAAACAGTCCATCAGCAATCTCTCGATACCCTGCGCCACCAGCATGTGGTCATCGGCGACGACCACCTTGCGGAACGGTACGGACATCGACTGCGCGCACGAAACGCCCATTGCATTGTCTCCATTGGTTTCAATCTTCCCCTGATTGACCTGCAGGTGCGACCGCCATCGCCCACTACGCCGGGCGTGATGGCATCCCGTTCTGTCGTCCCGGTGCATCTGCAGCCAGCCGAACATGCGATCCGCGCCGTGATGGGATCGTGATGCGATGCACGCCATCACGGCGCTCGACCCGCAGCGTGTTCAGGCCGGCATTCAGCGTCTCAGCGTGTCTCGTGGACATTCCCCGAAGACATTCCGGTACGTCACCGAGAAGCGTCCGAGATGCCCGAAGCCCAGCCGCAGGGCGATGTCGGTCACGCTGTCGTGCGTGTCCCCCTGCAGCAATGCGCTGCGCGCGCGGTTCAAGCGGGCCAGCTGGTGCCAATGGCAGGGCCCATGTCCGTAGGCATCACGAAACAGACGTTCGAGTTGGCGTTCGCCCACGCCCAGCGCGAGCGACAAGGCGGCACTGTCGAAGGGCCGGTCCAGATGGGCTTTCAGATAGCCCTCGGCCCGCTGCACCACGGCAGCGCGGTGGCGTTCGATCCAGCTGCCATCGGCACGTCGTTGCGGCCCGGCATCGGCGGCACTGACGGCATCCACGAACACGCCCAGCAGCACCGCCGACTGCGCCGCCAGCTGCTCCGGCGTGATCAGGCCCTGCCAACGGGCGGCCGTGTCCAGTGCGGAAAAGACGCCGTAACGCAGTGCCTGCGCGTGCGCAGGGGTGGCCGGTCGGCTGCACCAGCCACGGCGTGGCAGGCGCAATTCGCGGCCTACCCGCGCCACGGCCTCGCGCTGCAGGACCTCGCGTGGAATCAGCAGCACGGCCCACTGCCAGCCCCCGGGCTGCGGACGCACATTAAGCTCGCTGTCCTCGGCGAACACCATCACCTGGCCCGCGGGCACCCAGCGTCCGTTGGCCCACATCGGCTGCTGGCAGGACACGGCCATTGCCAGTGCGATCAATCCTTCGCCGAAACTGCCGCTGGCGAAAATCGGCAGCGTATAGGCACCACTGTCCAGGCTGAACTCCGGAAAGACCAGCCGCTGCAGGCACGCGCGAAAGTGTCCGGCGGCGAGCAGACGCTGTTCGAAGCGGGTGTCGCGCACTACCCCCAGCAACGCATCGGCGTCGAAGCCATCGACGACGAAGCGGCTGTACGGGGCCATCGGTTCGTCCATGCCAGTTCCTCGAACAGGTCGGAAATCGGATAGCGCGACGGAGCACAAGCTGTTTACATCGGCGCGATTGTGGGGCGGAAACGACATCGCTACAAGCGGTGACACGCTGCCCCGCAAGCGTGAAACGCATCACATTAAGACCTGTCCGGGGGAGGCGTTGCGCGCCTCGGGGACGGGCCTCGATCCGAAGCTTCCTCACGCACCCACCGAGGTCCACGTGCGCGTCAACGCGTGTGTTACGCACATCGCTCATGTCGACAGCACCCGTGCAGCAGCATCGGACGATTCGGTCAGCCCCACCACCTCCACACACCCATCACCCGCGCTTCGCATCGCATTCACGCACGTCCTGCCGCTGCTGGTCGGCTGCCTGCTCGGCCAGTTGTTGCCAACGCTGGCGCAGATGCCCGGGTTTCGCCTGCACGTGCTGTGGATTCCAGGACCGCTCTTGATGGGCTGGTTGCTGTTCACCCCGCGCCCGCAGTGGCGCACCTGCCTGCTGGCGGCCGCGGCCGGTACCGTGCTGGCGTCCGTGCTGGTGCCATTCGTCGGACTGAGTGGGCTGGTGGCCAGTGCCGGTGAACTCGTCCTCGTGGCCGCCGCGGCCTGGCTGCTGCTGCGCTGGCGCGGCACGGGTTCGCCGCTGGAGGGATATCGCGATATCGCGTTGTTCGTCGTGCTCGGGGGCATCGCGCTTCCCGTATGCGTGGCGTGGTGGCAGATGCTCGTCGTTCCCGATGCGCCCCGCGGGCTGGCGGCACCGGGCGTGCTGCTCACACGGCTGCTCTGCAGCAGCGTGAGCTACCTGCTGATCGTGCCGGCGGTGGTCAACATCGCGCGGGTGCTGCAGACACCGGAACGTCGGGCCGGCTGGCGTTGGCGTACCGTCGCCGTCGCCGTGCTGCTGTTGGGCGTGCTCGGCGTGATCTGGGGCATGGACTGGCCCGAAGGGGTCATGACCCCGCTGCTGGTGCTGGCCCCCATTCCGCTGCTGATCTGGGCGTTGATCGTGTTCGGGGTCAGTGGCGCGGCGGTGTGCATGCTGGTCGTGGCGGTGCTGGCGATGCAGTTGAGCATGGCCGGTATAGGACCGTTTGCCTTCTGGACACCCGAGCGCAACCTGATCACCGCCCAGGTGTGGACCTTGGGCACCAGCTGCGCCCTGCTGTTCCTTGGCGCGCTGTCCGAACAGAAGCTGTCCAATCACCTGAAGCTGCAGCAGGCCTATCGTCGGCTGGGGGAGGTGACCGGGCGGATGCTGGTGGTGCAGGAAGAAGAGCGCACACGCATCGCGCGCGACCTGCATGACGACGTCAACCAGTCGCTGGCGGCAATCTCGATCTGCCTGAGTACGCTGCGCAACCAGATTCCCGACGCCGAACGCCACAGCGTGGTCGAGCTCCAGGACCAGCTGTTGACGGTGTCCAATGACATCCGGTCGATCTCCCACGAACTGCATCCGAGCATCCTGCGTTTCACCGGCCTGGCCAGTGCCCTCGATGCGTTCTGCATCAAGCGCAATGCACGTGGCGCGCTGCGCGTGCGATGCCGGATCGAAAACCCGCCCCGGCTCGGTGACGACCGCGAGCTGAGTCTGTTCCGGATCGTGCAGGAAGCGGTGAACAACGTGGACAAACACGCGCATGCCAGTACCGCCCATGTGCTGGTGACGGTGCGCGGCGAGCAACTGCTGCTGCGGGTCGACGACGATGGCATCGGCATGCCGGTAGCGGGCAGCACGCCGGCGGCGCCGGGGCTGGGCATGATCAGCATGGAAGAGCGCGCACGGCTGCTGGGTGGCAGCCTGCAGATCGGTTCCAGCCCGCTGGGCGGCACCCGTGTCGAAGTGCGCTTTCCGTTGGGTGATGCGGCGACCGGGCTGCCGCCGGTGCGCGTGGTCGAGCCGGCCGTGGATACCGCCGCGCGCCCGGCGCCGGTAGTCCGCAATACCGTGGATGAACTGCGCCAGCTGGTGGATTCCAAGCAGCTCACCGAGCTGCGCACCACCTATAACGGCAGTTATGGTGCCAGCCTGCTGTTCAATACCAGCACGCTGAACTATTACGTGGCGCTGTTCCACGAGAAGGATTTCTGGCGCGTGATCAAGACCGATTCGGTCGACAACGCCGAGAAGGTCTACCGCACGTTCGTCGAGCAGACCGAGCAGCTGGCGCAGGTGTATATCGACACCACCCGCCTGCAGGCCGGCAAGCGCTATACCGAAAACCTGGTCGCCTACAACGAAGAGCGGCTGCGCAGCCTGCAGCAGGAAGCGGATCTCCAGCGCCAGCAGTCGCTGCAGGTCAGCGCCTCGCTGGAACAGGCCAAGCAGCAGGCGGTCAGCCTGAGCACGGACCTGCGCAGCAGCCACAGCGAACTGGACGCGCTCAACCAGCGCATCCAGACATTGCAGGCCCAGCAGCTGAACCCGGCACTGTCGCTGCCCTCGGCCGAAACGGCCACGCCGGACCCTGCCCCGCAGGGCAACCCCGCCAACCCGTAACGGCATCCGGCCCTGTAGTTGCAGGGCACGTGACAGACGGCGCCGATGGCGCCGTCTTTCTTTCCGGTGCAGTACCCTTGATGGC
>DMZT01000057.1:4079-5418 GCA_003484865.1 Stenotrophomonas sp. | reverse complement strand
CCCTGGGTGGCTGCACGCGGTCCCGGGTGGATCGACATCCACACATGGGGCGGCTCTACCGTGGATCGACAGCCACCCATGGGGTGGCTCTACCGGGCGGCACCGGGCGTAAAATGTCGGCATGAACGAATCCCTCGAAAGCCACCTGGTCCACGGCCGCCGCCAGCGCCCGGACGGTCCGTCGCCGGTCGACGTCATCTCGGTGCAGTCCCAGCTCGTTTACGGCTATGCCGGCAACAGCGCGGCCGTGCCGCCGCTGCGCGCGCTGGGCGTGCGCGTGGCCGAAATCCCCACCACGCTGCTCAGCAATGCGCCGTTCTACGAAACCACGCGCGGCCGCGTGCTGCCCTCGGACTGGTTCGCCGATCTGCTGCTGGGCGCGGGTGAGCGCGGCCTGCCGCAGCGCGCCCGCATGCTGGTCTCCGGCTATTTCGGCAGTGTCGGCAATGGGGCGGCCTTCGCCGACTGGCTCGATGCGGTGCTGCCGTCTTCGCCGCAGCTGCGTTATTGCCTGGACCCGGTGATTGGCGACACCCACACCGGCCCTTACGTCGAGCCGGGACTGGAAAAAGTTTTTGCCGAACGCCTGCTGCCGCATGCCTGGCTGGTCACGCCGAATGCCTTTGAACTCGGCCGCCTGACCGGCATGCCCAGCCTGGCCCAGGACGATGCGATCGCCGCCTCGCAGGCGCTGTTGGCGCGCGGTCCCGAGTGGGTGCTGGCCCACAGCGTCGGCGGCGATCCGGGTCAGCTGGTCACGCTCGCGGTGAGCCGCGACGCGATCTGGCGCTGGTCCTCGCCGCATCTGCCGGTGGACGTCGCCGGCACCGGCGATGTGCTGATGTCGTTGCTGGTCGCGTTCCTGCTGCGTGGGGAAACCTTCGAACAGGCGATCTCACGCGCCATCGCCGGCGTGCATGTCGCGCTGGAGACCACGCTGGCCAACGGGCATGAAGAGTTCGATGTGCTGGCGGCGGCGCCGGCGGCACTGGCACTGCCGGATCGCTTCGTCGCCGAGCGCCTGGCGTGAGTCTGACACCGGTGGTTGGCATCGTCGGCAGCGACGGTGCCTACGGGCGCTGGCTGCGCCGCTTCCTGGAGCAACGCCTCGGCCTGGAAGTGATCGGCCATGACCCGGCCGACCCCGCGTCGGACAGTCCGGAAACGCTGCTTGATCGCGCCGACGTGTTGATCTTCTCGGCGCCGATCCGGCACACGCCCGCGTTGATCGCCGAGTACGTTGCGCGCTCGGCTGGTCGCGAAGCCGGTCGTCTGTGGTTGGATGTCACCTCGGTCAAATCGGCCCCGGTCGAGGCGATGCTCGCTTCGCAGGCCGAGG
>DMZT01000057.1:0-4002 GCA_003484865.1 Stenotrophomonas sp. | reverse complement strand
CGCAGGCCGAGGTGGTGGGGCTGCATCCGATGACGGCTCCGCCCAAGGCACCGACGCTGAAGGGCAGGGTGATGGTGGTCTGCGAGGCGCGCCTGACGCAGTGGCAGCCGTTCGTGCAGCAGCTGTGCGAGGCACTGGAGGCGGAGTGCGTACGTGCCACGCCCGAGCATCACGACCAGGTCATGGCGCTGGTGCAGGCGATGGTGCATGCCACCCACCTGGCCCAGGCCGGTGTGCTGCGCGAGTACGCGCCGATACTCGGTGCCTTGCCGGCCTTGATGCCGTACCGCTCGGCCTCGTTCGAGCTGGATACCGCGATCATCGCGCGCATCCTCTCGCTCAATCCGGCGATCTACGAAGACATCCAGTTCGGCAACCCGCACGTGGCGCCGATGCTGGACCGCCTGTTGGCGCAGTTGCAGCAGTTGCGGGCACAGCTGGAGCAGGGCGATGACGCGGCGCGCGCGGCGTTCCGCCAGCAGTTGCTGCTGGACAACCGTGACAGCATGGGTGCGGAGGTGCTGGCCGACGGCAACTACACCTTCGAGCGGGTCGGCTACCTGCTGGCCGATCTGACCGAACGCAACGCGATCAGCGTGCACCTGCCCGAAGACCGGCCCGGTTCACTGCGTGAGTTGCTGCATGTGTTCGAGCGGCACGGCGTGAGCCTGGCCTCGATCCATTCCTCGCGGACGCCAGCAGGCGAGGTGCACTTCCGGGTGGGGTTCGTGGTGGGCAGCGATGCCCTCGCGCTGCAGGCGGCGGCCATCGAGATCGATGCCTCGGGTATCGGCCGCGTGCTGGTGCGCTGACACGGTGCGCTGCAGCATTCATCCACAGGGGGTGTGGATGATCTGCGCACAAACATGTGGATAAGTGCGTACGCGCCTTGCGGTAAAAGGCTGTCAAGATGCTTGGTCAAAAATTGACCAACATCCGCGTAACTTTTTTTCAACGCCTCAGGTGACGAGGGTAAGCTCGCCGCCTGCCGTCCGGAACTCACGGCCGTCGCGGATCAGATGGCGGCCATCGGCCAGCTCGTAACGCGCGCTCTGGCCGGTGCCTGGGACGGCATCTGCCTGCTCATCCTTGAACTCGATGATGACGTAATCGTCGCCGTTGGCGTCGGTGGCGGGGAACTGTCGGAACGACATGAAACACCTCCTGCAGCGCATCCAGTGAGGGCTGCAGGATGCGATGGCCGGTGTTACCGGCCCGTCATCAATCGATGAATTGCAGACGCGCCAGTTCGGCGTACAGACCGCCCTCGGCCAGCAGCTCGGCATGCGTGCCCTGGGCGACGATGCGGCCGTGGTCCATGACCACGATGCGGTCAGCCTTCAGCACGGTGGCCAGGCGGTGCGCGATCACCAGCGTGGTGCGACCGGCCATCAACCGCTCCAGCGCCTGCTGCACCGCGCGCTCGCTTTGTGCATCCAGTGCACTGGTGGCTTCATCGAGGAGCAGGATCGGGGCGTCCTTGAGCAGGGCACGCGCGATCGCGATGCGCTGCTGCTGGCCGCCGGACAGGCGCGCACCGCGCTCGCCCAGCTCGCTGGCATAGCCTTCGGGCAGGGCCTGCAGGAATTCATCGGCCTCCGCGGCTTCGGCCGCGCGCTGCACTTCCTCGTCCGTTGCCTCCAGGCGGCCATAGCGGATGTTCTCGAACGCACTGCTGGCAAACAGGGTCGGCTGCTGCGGCACCAGCGCCAGCTGTTCGCGCAGCTGCGCCGGATCGACCTCGCGCAGATCCACGCCATCGACCAGGATGCGACCGGCCGCGGGATCGTGGAAGCGCAGCAGCATCGACAGGATGGTGCTCTTGCCTGCGCCGGAGGGGCCGACCAGCGCGACCGTTTCACCCGGGCGCACGTGCAGATCCACATGGTCCAGCGCAGCGGTATCCGGGCGCTGGGGGTAGTGGAACACCACATCCTCGAAACGGATCTCGCCGCGCAGTGGCTGCGGCAACGCGGTGGGATGGGCCGGGGCGGTGATCTCCACGTCTTCCTGCAGCAGTTCGGCGATGCGACCCATGCCACCCGACGCACGCTGCAGCTCGTTCCAGACCTCGGCCAGCGCGCCGACCGAACCGCCGCCGATCAGCGCATACAGCACGAACTGGCCCAGCGTACCGGCGCTCATGTTGCCGTCGATCACCTCGTGCGCGCCCAGCCACAGCACGCCGACGATGGCGCCGAACACCAGCACGATGGCGCTGGCGGTGACGATCGACTGGGCGCGGATGCGGCGGCGTGCGGCACCGATCGCATCGCCCAGCGCGGCATTGAAGCGGCCGCGCTCATACGGTTCGCGGGCGTGGGCCTGGACGGTGCGTACCGCCCCCAGGGTTTCCGAGGCCAGGCTGTTGGCATCGGCGATGCGGTCCTGGCTGGCGCGCGCGATGTTGCGCAGGCGGCGGGCGCCGATGATGATCGGCAACACCGCCAGCGGAATGCCGACCAGCGACCACGCCGCCAGGTGCGGGCTGGTCACGAACAGCATCACCAGGCTGCCGACCACGGTCACGCTGCTGCGCAGGGCCACCGACATGGTCGAGCCGATCACGCTGCGCAGCAGTTCGCTGTCGGCGGTCAGGCGCGAGACCAGCTCGCCGCTGCGGCTGCGGTCGTGGAAGCCGGCACCCAGCGTGATCAGATGGGCGTACAGGCGGCTGCGCAGATCGGCGACCACCTTTTCGCCCAGCAGCGAGACGAAGAAGAAGCGCGCGGCGGTGGCCAGGGCCAGCACCACCGCGACCAGGAACAGCAGCGCGAAGGCCTTGTTGATCTGGCCGCCGCTGGTGAAGCCGTGGTCGATCATCTGGCGCACCGCGACCGGCAGGCTCAGGGTGGCCACCGAGGACACCGCCAAGGCCACCAGCCAGGCGCTGAACAGCCCGACGTGCCGGCGGACGAACGGCCACAAGGTGTTCAAGCTGCCCAATCGGCGCATCGGCGTGTCGTTCGGAACGGGTGCGTCAGTCATTCGATGGGCCTGGTTCGATGCGGGATTCAATACGGACACGATCACGAGTGGCGTCGCGGAGGCGGTTTTTCAACGGTTGGACCTGATCTGCCGGCAAGCGCAGGTGCAGGTTCACGCCGTCGGCGGTGAACGCTTCGTCCACTTTCTCGGCCAGATGGGCGCCCAGGGCGGCATGCAGCGGGCCCAGATCCTCGAAGCCGGCCTGCACGTCCAGCTCGGCCATGACGATCAGGGGCAGCCGCGGGGCTACCCGCAGGCACTCGGCGGCAGTGCCGCCATAAGCACGGACCAGGCCGCCGGCACCGAGCTTGATGCCGCCGTACCAGCGTGTCACCACGACCATCACGCGATCGAAGCCCTGGCCATCAATGGCGGCCAGGATCGGGCGTCCGGCGGTGCCGGACGGCTCGCCGTCGTCGCTGGAGCGGTAGTCGTTGCCGTAGCGGTAGGCCCAGCAGTTGTGGGTGGCATCGGCGACGGCGACCTGCTGCAGGAACGCCAACGCAGCGGCTGCATGCTGGATTGGCGCGGCATGGGCGATGAAGCGGCTGTGCTTGATCTCCAGGCTGTGGCTGACGGGGGTGGCGAGCGTATCGGGCATTCCCATCATTCTAGTGGGGATGCCTGATCACCGTACGCGCCGTCTCAGTTCTCGAGCAGCTGGCGAAGGTCGCGCGGGATGCGCACTTCCGGGTATTGCTGCAGGTAGCGCTCCAGGCTGGCGCGTGCGGTATCCACATCGCCGGCATCACGCCGCTCGCGGATGCGCTTGAGCCACTGCTTGCGCGGCAGGCTGGCATCGGCAGCGACGGCCTGATGCAAAGCCTGCACGGCATCGTCAGGCGAGGCGGGGGCCGCCATCGGCGCGGCGGCGCGGCGCATCACGCCGGGAGCGCTGGGTGCGGGTTTGGCCGGCGGTGCGTTTTTGAGTGCGGCACGCGGCGCAGCGCGCTCGATCGTCGAACCGGTCACCACGACGCTGTCCAGCGCCGGTTCGCTTGTGTCCATGGCATA
>DMZT01000055.1 GCA_003484865.1 Stenotrophomonas sp. | reverse complement strand
GACGCTCTTCCGATCTGCTGTCGCCTTTGAACTGCAGGCTCAGGGCGCCGGCCTGCGATGCCGGCGCAGCGGCCGGACGCGGAACCGGGGTCAGCGATGCCAGATACGGCGCCGCCGGTGCCGAAGGCTTGGCCGCTTCGACCGCCACCGGTGCGGCCGGGTCCGGGGTGTCGCCACCGGCCACCGGTACCGCCGCCGGGATCACATCCAGCGAGGCGGTGTTCGGGGTGGTCGCCGTGCCATCGAAATGGCCGCGGGTGGCGAACCAGACCGGCACGGCCAGAACGGCGGTGATGCCGACATACAGGACACGACGCCCCAGGCTCTCGGCAATGCGCCGGGCCCGCGGGGTATGGGTGTGGCTGACCAGCTGCGGCGGCACGATCGGCCCGATATGCGCCTGCTCGAGGATCTCGCCGATGTCCACCTTGAGCAGGCGGGCATAACTGCGCAGCTGGCCGCGGACGAAGACCGGCGCGCCGAGACGCTGCCACTGTTCTTCTTCGAGGGACTTGAGTACCTGAACCGGCATATGCAGCTGCTGCCCCACCGCCTCCAGGGTCAGTCCGGCCGCTTCCCGGGCCTGGCGAAGACGAGCTCCGCAACCGGCCGCAGTATCAAAAGCGTTCACAGTCTGGTCATCAATCACAATGCTTCAACCCCGGGGATTAGGTGCCGCATCCTGCGGAAATTCGTCATGAATTCGCTGCAGATAGCGACCGGATGCCACGCTGTCGCCAAGCCGCGCCTCGATTTGAGAGGCAAGTTGTAACACGGAACGTGTGGCCGGTGCAGCCGTCAAACGCCGTTGCGAAAAGGCCCGCGCCTCGAAATAGCGCCCTTGGGCGTACTCGTTGCGGGCCATCGACTCCAGCGCATAGGCATTGACGGGATCTATCTCAAGCGCCCGTCGCAGGTCCGGCACGGCCCGTTCGGGCTGGCCTGCGTCCAGCGCACAGCCACCGGCATTGGCCAGGGCGGACGCCGGCGTGGTGTAGCCCGGGGCCTGCAGCGCCCGGTCGAACCAGACCAGCGACTCGGCCGGCCGGCCATGAGCACATAGCCACGCGCCATAATTGTTGAGGACGTCGCCGCGCTCCGGGCCCAGCTCAGCGGCCTTGGCGTACAGCTGGCCGGCCTCGGCCTCGTTGCCGCGCTGGGCGGCGATGGCCGCCAGCAGCATGTAGGCCTCGGGACGCCGCGCATCGATCTTCATGGCCGCCCGCACCCGCTTCTCGGCGGCATCCGGGGCACCTGCGCGCAGCGATTCGCCAGCCAGGACCATCTGGTCCTGGTAGTTCACGCGCTTGCGGATCTCAGGGTTGTCCCGGGCCTCATAGGTCGGCGCGACCTCAAGGGGCCCGGACGGCGGTTTGATGCCTTGCTTGCCACAGCCGACCACTGCCAGCGCGAGGAAAACAACGGCTGGCAATCGGCAATCAGACAGCCGCATCCCGGCCTTTCCCGTCCTGCAGCGTTTTATTGAACTCGGCCTGGCGGCGCGTGCGATCCATGACCTGGCCCTTGAGCTGGCCGCAGGCGGCATCGATGTCGTCGCCACGGGTGCGTCGCACCATCGTCAGCACCTTCGCATCGAGCAGGATCTTCTGGAAGGCGCGGATGTCGGTTTCGCCGGAGCGCTCATAGCGCGTGCCCGGGAATGGATTGAACGGAATCAGGTTGACCTTGCCCGAGTTCGAGGCCTGTACGGCGTTGTCGAACTGGCGCATCAGCCGCGCCAGCTGGCGGGCGTGCTCTGGCTGGTCATTGATGCCCTTCATCAGGGTGTATTCGAAGGTGACCGATTCGCGGCGCTTGTTGGCGCGCAGGTAACGTGCGCACGAGGCCATCAGCTCGACGATCGGGTACTTCTTGTTGAGCGGGACCAGGGTCTCGCGCAGTGCATCGTTGGGCGCATGCAGCGACACCGCCAGCGACACGTCACTCTCGGTGGAGAGGCGGTCGATCTGCGGCACCAGGCCGGAGGTGGACAGCGTCACGCGCTTGTTGGCCAGGCCATAGCCCAGATCGTCGCGCATCACGCTCATGGCGCGCACGACGTTGTCGAAATTCATCAACGGCTCGCCCATGCCCATCATCACCACATTGGTGAGACGACGCTGCTTGTGCGGGATGTTGCCCAGATGGCGCGCCGCGACCCACACCTGGCCGATGATCTCGGCGGTGGACAGGTTGCGGTTGAAGCCCTGGGTGGCGGTCGAACAGAAGGTGCAGTTCAGCGCGCAGCCGACCTGCGACGATACGCACAGCGTGCCGCGGTTCTTGTCCGGGATGTAGACCGCTTCAATCGCGTTCTTGCCGTCGGTGCCCATGGCCAGCAGCCACTTGTGGGTGCCATCGGCGGAGGGCTTGTCGAACACGATGTTCGGAACCAGCACCTCGGCATGCTGCTTGAGCTTGGCGCGCAACGCCTTGCCGAGGTCGGTCATGTCATCGAAATCGGTGACGTAGTGATGGTGGATCCACTTCATCACCTGGTGGGCACGGTAGCGCGCTTCGCCGAGTGTCTCGGCGAAGAAGCGCTCCAGACCCTCGCGATCGAGGTCGAGCAGGTTCTGCTTGGCCACAGCCGGGCTCGAGACGAGCACGGATGGGATGGCGGTTGGCTGTACGACCTCGTTCACGGCATCACTCTCAGCGCGAGACGACTTCAGTCGCGGCGAAGAAGTAGGCGATTTCGATCGCGGCATTCTCAACCGAGTCCGAGCCGTGGGCGGCATTGGCATCGATGGATTCAGCGAAGTCGGCGCGGATGGTGCCTGCGGCGGCTTCCTTCGGGTTGGTGGCGCCCAGCAGGTCGCGGTGGGCCAGCACGGCGTTCTCGCCTTCCAGCGCCTGGATCATCACCGGGCCGGAGATCATGAACTCGACCAGCGCGTTGAAGAACGGACGCTCGCGGTGCACGGCGTAGAAGCCTTCGGCTTCACGGCGCGACAGCTGCTTGTACTTGGCGGCGACGACTTTCAGGCCGGCCTTTTCAAAGCGGGCGTAGATTTCGCCGATGACGTTCTTGGCGACGGCGTCCGGCTTGATGATGGAAAGGGTGCGCTCCAGCGCCATGGGAATACTCCGTTGGGCGGGCCACTTGATCGGCCCGAGGTTAACATGAAAAAAACCCGCGTCAAAACGCGGGCTTAGCCTGATATACGTGCGCCAATTCTAACGTGTCCTCCCCATCTCCGGTAGTGCCACGCCATGCGTGGC
>DMZT01000054.1:1395-8761 GCA_003484865.1 Stenotrophomonas sp. | reverse complement strand
GCCGCACTCTAGGCGGCAGCACGTCAACGCTGGCTATCTATCAGAATCCTAAGGCTGCTGACCTGCGACCTCAACGGACCACACAGCATCATTGCCATGTCCGTAGAGAACCAGCGAGAAGCGGGAACCTCTATAAATTTCGGCCCTCGCTGCGTTTGCCGGCGGCCGTACGCGCTGCCGTGGCAACGACACACTCGCCGAGCTTTCGCCAGCGGGCAGGGTCCAGAACGCATCATCTACATTTCCGATGATCACTTGAACGCGCCCCACGAAATCATTTACCTGGAAATAAGAGATTCCATCGCGCGTGAACCCATACACGTGCCACTGTGGATCCAAACTCAGATCGACCGCGATCGGCTGCGCCCTGCCCAGTCCACTTTTTGCCAGAGGAGTTCCGTGTCCATCTGACTGCGCCATTCCAACCATCGGAACCGACGCGAGAATAACGACACCCACAACACCAACAATCCTTGGAATGCGCACATTTACCTCCTGATTAAAACGTTGAGGGGAACTTCAGCGATAGTAACCGTAAGCGGACATCCATCGATCAGCCGGGGCCGCCTGAGCGGCCAGCACAGGACGACGACCCACCCGGCAACCAGGCGGAGGCTGCGACATTTCGCGGCACCCCTCTCCCTAAAGTTACGCGTGAAACCGCCGCTACCAGTCCCGACCCACTCGGAACCGAGCGTACGCCTCATGCCGGCACTGTTGCAGGGCGCTGTTCTCAGCGACCCCGGTGATGCCCTGCCCCAGCGGATCCTGCTGGTGGAAAACTCGCGCACGTTCACCAGCATGCTGCGTGAGGCGATCGAGCAGCGGCTGGAGCTGCCGGTTTCGGTGGCGACCAGCCTGGCCGAGGCCGGGCGGCTGCTGGATGAGGAACAGGGTTGGTTCCTGGTCCTGACCGGGCTGGTGCTGGCCGATGGCGACCGCGATACCGTCGTGGACTACTTCCTGTCGCGCGGGCTGCCCACCGTGGTGGTCAGCGGCGTGTATGACGAGGATCTGCGCAAGCGCGTGCTGCAGCAGCAGATCATCGATTACGTGCTCAAGAACACCCCGGGCAGCATCGATTATCTGGTGTGGCTCGTGCAACGACTGGAGCGCAACCGGCGCATCGCCGCGCTGGTGGTGGATGACTCGATGTCGGCGCGGATGTACGCCGCCTCCTTGCTGCGCATGTATGGGCACGATGTCTACGAGGCCGCTGACGGCGCCGAGGGACTGAAGGCCATCGAGGCGCACCCGGCGATCCGGCTGGCGGTGGTCGATCAGGAGATGCCAGGCATGGAGGGCGTGGAATTCACCCGCCGCCTGCGCACGATGCGCTCGCGCGACAAGCTGGCCGTGATCGGGATTTCCGGCAATACCGATCCCTCGCTGATTCCGCGCTTCCTCAAGAACGGCGCCAACGATTTCCTGCGCAAGCCCTTCTCGCGCGAGGAGTTCTTCTGCCGCGTCTCGCAGAACGTGGACCAGCTCGAGCTGATCGGCACCCTGCAGGACCTGGCTACCCGCGATTTTCTGACCGGGCTGCCGAATCGTCGCTGCTTCCTGGAGCAGAGTCAGCGTCAGCTGCCGCAGCTGCACCTGGATGGCGAACAGGTGGCTGTGGCGATGATCGACATCGACCACTTCAAGCACATCAACGATACCCATGGCCACGAGGCCGGCGACGATGCGCTGCGCGCGGTGGCCGCAGCGGTCGCCCAGCATGCGCGCCAAGACGATCTGATCGCACGCTTCGGCGGCGAGGAGTTCTGCCTGCTGGTACCGGGCATGGATGAAGAGCAGGCCGTGCACTACTTCGACGAACTGCGCCAGCGCATCGCCGCGCTGGAGGTCGACCTGGGCCACACCACCCTGCGCATGACGGTCAGCATCGGGCTGTGCTGTCTGCGGCCGCAGCGCGATTCCCTGCACCGGCTGATTTCCGAGGCCGATCGGCAGCTGTACCTGGCCAAGGCCGGCGGCCGCAATCGCGTCCATTGCGCCACCGTGGCGACCGGCCCACGCCAGCGCGAGCCTGCCCTGGCGCCTTGATCGAGATCAACGCGGCCCCGGCCGCGACTGCCTAGAGTCGCCCCCAGTTGAACAGCGCGGGGAACGCACCATGGCACTTCTGGTCTGGCAGGACGATCTGAACATCGGTATCGATGTCATCGATCACCAGCACATGCGCATCGTGGAGATGCTCAACCACCTGCACGTCGCCCAGAAGAGCCTGGAGCGGCTGGCCGTGGCCGAGGTCATCGACGAACTCGTGGACTACACGATGTCCCACTTCGCCTTCGAAGAAGAGCTGATGGAGGAAGCCGGCTACCCGTTCTGCGCGGCGCACAAGCGCGTGCACGAAATCTTCGGCAAGCGCGTGGGCGAGTACCGGCTGCGTTTCCAGGCCGGTGAGGACATCACCGACGAGCTGCGCACGATGCTGTCGCGCTGGCTGTTCAACCATATCCGTGGCGATGACAAGGCGTACGCGCCGCAGGTCAAACAACACCTCAACCAGTTCGCGCGCGACCACCAGCAGGGCAGCTGGCTGGGCCGCACGCTCAAGCGCTTCTTCCGCTGATCAGCGCCCGCGCCGCCCCATCGCCAGCAAGGCGACGATGGTGATCAATGCGGTCACGCACAGGTAATAGCCCACCGCGACCAGGCCATAGCGCTCGGCCAGCCACGTCGCCACATACGGCGCCGGTGCAGCACCGAGAATGCCGGCCAGGTTGAACGACAAGGAGGCGCCGGTATAGCGCACCTGCACCGGGTAGATCTCGGCCAGGAAGGTGCCGCACGGGCCGTAGGTCAGGCCCATCAGGAACAGGCCCAGCGCCAGGAACCCCAGCACCAGCCACGGGCTGCCGGCCTGGAACAGCGGCGCGAACACCACGCCGAAGGCGAGGATCAGGCCGCTGGCCACGATCATCGTGCGGCGCGTGCCCCAGCGGTCGCCGTACAACGCGGAAATGGGAATGCCGGCGGCGAAGAACAGGATGCCGACCATCTGCAGCAGCAGGAACTGCTCACGCGAGTAGCCCAGCACGGTGGTGCCGTGGCCGAGGGTGAACACCGTCATCAGGTAGAACAGCACGAAGGTGGCGAACGCCCCCAGGGTGCCCAGCAGCAGCGTCAGCGGATGTTCGCGCAGCACCGTCCACATCGGCAGCTTGACCCGCTCGTTGCGGTCCAGCGCGGCCTGGAATTGCGGGGTCTCGTGGATGTTCAGGCGTACCCACAGGCCGATGCCGACCAGCAGCGAACTGGCCAGGAACGGCACGCGCCAGCCCCATTGCAGGAAATCGGCCTCGCTCATCGCGCGGCCCAGCAGCAGGAAGATACCGGCCGAAAGCAGGAAGCCCAGCGGTGCGCCCAGCTGCGGGAACATGCCGTACCAGGCGCGTTTGCCGGGCGGCGCATTCTCGGTGGCCAGCAGCACGGCGCCACCCCACTCTCCCCCCAGCCCCAGGCCCTGCCCGAAGCGGCACAGCGCGAGCAGTGCCGGCGCGACCAGCCCGATGCTGGCATGCGTGGGCAGCAGGCCGATCGCCACGGTGGAGATGCCCATCGTGAGCAGCGCAGCGACCAGCGTCGCCTTGCGCCCGATGCGGTCACCGTAGTGACCGAACACCGCCGAGCCGACCGGCCGCGCGATGAAGGCCACCGCGAAGGTCGCCAGCGACTGCAGCATCGCCGCCCCATCGCTGCTTTCGGGGAAAAACAGGTGCGGGAACACCAGCACCGCGGCGGTGGCGTAGATGTAGAAATCGAAGAACTCGATGGTGGTGCCGATCAGGCTCGCCAGCAGAATGCGGCGGGGAGAGTTCACGACAGGGGCGACAGCAGGTGTGGACATCGGGCACGCAGAAAAAGGCAGCTGCCGGATTCTGCCACGGCCTTCCGCTGGCTGCCGCAATGGTTGCAGACGAGACTGTCAGCCTGTGACCGCATCGGCGACCTGCGCATCCGGCAGGAACTTCCCCGGCACCGCAGGGTCTCAACGCGGTCACCCCGCCAGGACGGTCCCGGATGTCAGCCTCACGGAAGAGTGCCGCCCCCTTGCGCTGGGCGCAGCCGGTCGCCATCGCGGTGGTGATCGTTGTGCACGGGCTGATGCTGGGCGTGCTGCTGCGGTCTCCGGCCCCCAGTGGCGCTGCGGAGGAGGCCCGCCTGGCGGTGTACTGGCTGCCGCGGCCGTTGCCTGCACCGGTTCCCCTACCCTTGGCGACTCCCGCGCCCCCTATGCCGCAGCCCGCCGCCTCGCAGCGTTTGCCTGCGCCACGCGTGGCCACGCCCACCATCGCATCACATGCTGCGGCGGTGGATCCGCAGGCGCCACGCGCCGCACTGGACCTGAGCGTGCCGGGCTCGCTGATGGGCAGCGGTATCGACGCCGCCTCGCTGGTTCCGCGCTTGCTGGGCGACCGGGAGGTACACCCGGCATTCCAGCCCAAACCCAAGCGCTTCCGCATGAAGGCGGGGATGACCCCGGAGCAGATCGTGCACGGCATCTTCCAGCTGATCGGCGCGTGGCCCCCGGGCTACACGGTGGACCCGTGCCGCCTGACGCGGCAGCAGATCGACTACCTGCGCAACGCCGTGGATGAAATGGATCGCGACCTGCTGCGCGAGTCGCTGATCCGCCACAGCCAGGACTGCTGAGCGGCGTCAGCCGCCCAGGTGGATCCAGGTCGCCTTGAGTTCGGTGTACTTGTCGAAGGCGTGCAGGGATTTGTCGCGGCCGATGCCGGACTGCTTGTAGCCACCGAATGGGGCGGTCATGTCGCCACCATCCCATTGATTGACCCACACACTGCCCGCACGCAGCCCGCGTGCTACCCGATGCGCACGGCCAAGGTCGCGTGTCCACACCCCGGCGGCCAGCCCGTAGATCGAATCATTGGCCATGCGCAGGGCATCGTCTTCATGATCGAAGGTCAGCACCGACAGCACCGGCCCGAAGATCTCCTCGCGGGCGATGGTGTGCTGCGGATCGACCTCGTCGAACACGGTCGGCTCGACATAGCTGCCACCCGGCACCACCTCCAGCCGCTTGCCCCCCAGCAGCAGGCGTGCGCCTTCGGCCTCGCCGCGTGCTACGTAATCCAGCACGCGGCCTGCATGCGCCTCATCGACCAGTGCGCCCATCGCGGCATCCGGCTCGAAGGGATGCTGCGGCTGCATATGCCGGCCATGCGCCAGTACGCGGGCCACGAAGGCATCCTTGATCGAGCGCTGGACCAGGAGGCGCGAGCCGGCGGTGCACACCTCGCCCTGGTTGTAGAAGATCGCGGTGGCAGCGGCCTGGGCGGCCTTGTCCAGATCGGGCGCATCAGCGAACACGAGGTTCGGGCTCTTGCCGCCGCACTCCAGCCAGGTGCGCTTGAGATTCGATTTCCCGGCGCATTGCAGCAACCGCCGACCGACGGCGGTGGAGCCGGTGAACGCCAGCGCATCCACGTCCATGTGCAACGCCAGCGGTTCGCCCGTCCGCTCACCATGGCCAGGAAGCACATTGAACACGCCATCAGGTACCCCTGCCTCGGCCACCAGCGCGGCCAGGCGGATCGCGCTCAGCGGCGAGCGCTCGGAGGGCTTGAGCACCACGGAATTGCCCGCCGCCAAGGCTGGCGCGATCTTCCACGTTGCCATCAGCAGCGGGAAGTTCCACGGCACGATCACCGCCACCACGCCCACCGGCTCACGGGTGATCAGGCCCAGCGTATCCAGCGCGGTCGGGGCAACCTCGCCGTACACCTTGTCCACCGCCTCGGCGGTCCAGCGCAGGCAGCGCACGACACCGGCCAGATCGCCCTCGCGTGCGTCGCGGACCGGCTTGCCCATGTCCAGGGTTTCCAGCAGCGCGAGCGCATCGGCGTGTTGTTCCACCAGGTCGGCCAGCCGCAGCAGCACCTGCTTGCGATGAGAGGGCGCCGCCCGCGACCAGTCGCCCGCATCGAAACTGCGCCGCGCCGCTGCGACCGCCCGATCGACGTCCGTCGTGTCGGCGTCGGCCACCTGCACCAGTACGCGGCCATCGATCGGGCTGACGCAGTCATAGCGCGCGCCACTGGCGGCGTCCACGTAGCGCCCATCGATGAAGGCCTGGCCCTGGAAGGTCAGTGCATCGGCCTGGCGTTGCCAGTCGTCACGGGTGCGTGCGGTGGTCATCGGCGTCGTCCTCATCCACTCAGTCGGGTAAGGCGGTTATACCCGTCGCCATCACGGGATGACGTGAGGCGAGTGCGATAAAGTCGTGACCATCGCGCCCTTGCGGAGTGCCGCATGCCTCGTCCCGATTCGTCGTTGTCGACCCTGGCCAGCCAGGCACCCGCAGACGTGGATGCCTACTGGATGCCATTCACCGCCAACCGCCAGTTCAAGGCGGCCCCGCGCCTGCTGGTGCGTGCGGAGGGCATGTATTACCACGACATCGACGACCGTCCGATCCTGGATGGCGCGGCCGGCCTGTGGTGCTGCAACGCAGGGCATGCGCGGCCGAGGATCGTGCAGGCGATCCAGCAGCAGGCGGCCACGCTGGATTTCGCGCCACCTTTCCAGATGGCCTCCCCCTTGCCCTTCGTGCTGGCCCAGCGGTTGGCCGCGCTGGCACCGGGCCGCTTGAACCATGTGTTCTTCACCAACTCCGGCTCCGAGGCGGTCGACACCGCGATGAAGATCGCGCTGGCCTACCATCGCCTGCGCGGCGAGGGTCACCGCACCCGCTTCATCGGCCGGGAGAAGGCCTATCACGGCGTCGGCTTCGGCGGCCTGTCGATCGGCGGCCTGCCCAACAACCGCAAGACGTTCGGGCCGTTGTTGCCCGGCAGCGATTTCCTGCGCCACACGCTCGATCTGGAGCGCAATGCCTTCAGCCCCGGCTTGCCGCGCCACGGTGCCGAACTCGCAGAAGACCTGGAACGCCTGATCGCGCTGCACGATGCATCCACGATCGCGGCGGTGTTCGTCGAGCCGATCGCTGGCTCGGCGGGGGTGATCCTGCCCGCACCCGGGTACCTGCAGCGCCTGCGCGAGATCTGCGACCAGCAAGGCATCCTGCTGGTGTTCGATGAGGTGATCACCGGTTTCGGCCGGGTCGGCAACGCCTTCGCCGCGCAGCGCTTCGGGGTCACCCCGGACCTGATGACCTTGGCCAAGGGGCTGACCAACGGCGCGGTGCCGATGGGCGCGGTGCTGGCCAGCGAAGTGATCCACGACGCCTTCATGCAGGGCCCACCGGCCGCCATCGAGTTCTTCCACGGCTACACCTATTCCGGGCACCCGCTGGCCTGCGCCGCGGCCCTGGCGGCGCTGGATACCTACGCCGAAGAGCATCTGTTCGAGCGCGCCATCGCGCTGG
>DMZT01000054.1:0-1177 GCA_003484865.1 Stenotrophomonas sp. | reverse complement strand
GCGCCATCGCGCTGGGCGACTACTGGCAGGAGCGACTGCACAGCCTGCGCGGGCTGCCGCATGTGGTGGACATCCGTAATTTCGGGCTCATCGGTGGTGTCGAGCTGATGCCGCGCAAGGACGCCCCCGGCGCGCGTGGCTACGAGGTGTTCGAGCGCTGCTTCCGCGACGGCCAGCTGCTGGTGCGCTGCACCGGCGATGTGATCGCACTGTCGCCGCCGCTGATCCTGGAGCGCAGCCACATCGACCGGATCGTGGACGTGCTGGGCGAGATGATCCGCGCCACTGGCTGAGCCTGAATCCATCGGCGACGACGGCGGCCGCCGCGATCCTTACAATGGTGGGTCACGTTTCGCTCGCGTACCGGATTGCATGGACATTGTCGTCAAAGAAGAACTCAAGGCCTACATCGACCCGCTGACCCCGGACGAGCACGACGCCCTGGAGCGCAGCATCCTCGCCGAGGGCTGCCGCGATGCGCTGGTGCTGTGGGGGGAGGTGCTGGTGGACGGCCACAACCGCTACGGCATCTGCCAGAAGCACGGCCTGCCGTTCCAGACGATCCAGAACACCCGCTTCCAGTCGATGGATGACGTCCACCTGTGGATGATCGAACAGCACCTGGGGCGCCGCAGCGTCTCCGATTTCCAGCGTGGCGTACTGGCGCTGCGAAAGCGCGACATCCTGGCCGAGCGCCACCGCGCCGATCAGGCCCAGCTGCAGAAGGAAAGCGATGGTGAGATCAGCGGCCCGGCCGATGCTGGTGACGAGGACAGCCCGCCGTGGGCGGCCGCGCCGAAGGTCAGCCGCGCCGACATGGCCCGCGAAGCGCGCCTGAGCAGCAGCCAGGTGACGATGATCGAGCGCATCCACAAGCAGGCCGCACCGGAGCTGGTGGAAGCGGTCAAGACCGGGGTGATCTCGATCAGCGCCGCGGCCGCCGTGGCCGACCTGCCCGAAGACGAACAACGCGCCGCGGCCGCCGCCGGCAGGGACGAGCTCAAGCAGGCCGCCAAGCGCGTGCGCGAGTCCAAGCGCAAGCCGCGCAAGCCGGTCCAGGAGGTGCTGCACAGTGCCGACGGCGACGCCGAAGTCGACCCCAGCCGTGCCGCCGAGATCGCCGATGCGCTCAACGCACTGGGCGAAGGCCCTGCCGAGCTGCGCCAAGATCGGAAGA
>DMZT01000053.1 GCA_003484865.1 Stenotrophomonas sp. | reverse complement strand
CCTCTTTGTCGTGCATGCGCTGCAGTTGCCAGCGCCCCAGCTGGCAGAACGCGAGGATGACCAGCACCGCGGCAATCCAGCCGATCAGGCGTGTGTGCTTGCGCATCATGACAACGCCGGCAAAACGCGGTGATATAGGCGCACCCGCCACGCCATCGAGCCGCGCATGAATGATTCGTTGAAGACCCTGCTGGTAATCGCGTTTCTGATCGTCATCGTCTGGAATCTGGGCGCCGGGCTGTATTACCTGCTGGTCGATCGCGGCCAGACCAAGCGCACCGTCAATGCCCTCACCCGCCGCATCGCGGTATCGGTGGCGCTGATCGTGCTGGTGGTCATCGGCATCTACAGCGGTTGGATCAAGCCCCATGGCATCGGCGGCTGAGGCCGCACCGGCGTCGATGCGGCAGGAGGTCGCACCGACGCTACAGCACGTACACGAACAGGAACAGCATCAGCCACACCACGTCGACGAAGTGCCAGTACCACGCGGCCGCTTCGAAACCGAAGTGGTTGTCGCGGGTGAAATGCCCCTTCGACGAGCGCAGCCACATCACCGCCAACATGACCGTGCCCAGCAGCACGTGCACGCCGTGGAAACCAGTGAGCATGAAGAAGGTCGAGCCGTAGATGCCCGAACCCAGAGTGAGGTTGAGTTCCTTGTAGGCGTGGATGTACTCCTCCACCTGCAGGGTCAGGAAGCCCACGCCGAGCAGCACGGTGATGCCCAGCCAGACCAGGAGTTGGCGGCGGTGACCGGCCTTGAGGGCGTGGTGCGCGATGGTGAGGGTGACGCCGGAGGTGAGCAGGATCAGCGTATTGATCAGCGGCAGGCCCCAGGCCGGGATGGTCTGGAAATGGCCGCCGATCGCACCCGGGCCATTGGTCGGCCACGCCGCCGAATAGCCGTCCCACAGCAGCTCATTGGTCATCACGCCGTCGCCCGCGCCGCCCAGCCACGGCAGGCCCAGGTTGCGGGTGTAGAACAGCGCCCCGAAGAACGCGCCGAAGAACATCACTTCGGAGAAGATGAACCACACCATCCCCATCCGGAACGAGCCATCCACCTGGCGGTTGTAGCTGCCGGCCTGCGATTCGCGCACCACGTCGCTGAACCACCAGAACAGGGTCAGCACCAGCATCGCGATGCCGGCGTAGAAGGTCCACTTGCCCCAGCCGGAATCGTTGAGCCAGCTGGCCACGCCGACCATGGTCACCATCATCGCAATGGAACCGATGAACGGCCATTTGCTGTGCGTGGGCACGAAGTACACGTTCGCATCGGGGCTTTGCTGGGCCATGGTCTTGGGTCCGGTCCGGATCAGGGAGCTGCACGCGCGCCGGTCGGCAGGCTGGCCGGAGCCAGCTGCGCGGACAAGGCGTCGTTCTTGTAGAAGGTGTAGGACAGGGTGATCGTGGTGATGTTGGCCGGCAGGTCGGGATCGACGATGAAGCGCACCGGCATGTCGCGTTTCTCGCCGGCCTGCAGGGTCTGCGCGGTGAAGCAGAAGCATTCGGTCTTGCTGAAGTAGCCCGATGCCTTGGCCGGTGCCACCGACGGCACGGCGCTGCCGACCAGCGCGCGATCGCTGTCGTTACGCGCGTAATAGAGCGCCTCGTTGAGCTCGCCGGGCACCACGTCCATCGTCAGCTGTTCGGGATGGAACGCCCACGGCAACTTGGAATTCACGCCGCCATCGAACTCCACCCGCACCGTGCGCTTGCCGGTGGCGGCTGCAGTGCCTGCCGCCGCGCCGGGGCCACGCTCCAGGCGCACACCGAACACCTTCTCGCAGGCGATGCGGTACAGCGGCACCAGCGAGAAGGTCAGCACGAACACCGCCAGCGCCACCCCGATCAGGCGGGGCAGGCCCGCATGACGCGCGGGTGCCGGGCGCGGATCGCTCATCGCCCGATCACCCCGCTGAGGATGAAGCCGCCATAGACCATCAGCGCGACGATCCCGACCGCCCACGCGGTGCGATGCGCGCGGCGACGTTGCAGGGCCTGCTCATCCGGCGTGCGGGTTGTGCTGGTCATGAGCGGCCTCAATGGGTGATGTCGTCATGGGCCAGATCACCCGGACGGATGGTCGGCGGCGTCGTGAAGGTATGCGCCGGTGCGGGCGAGGGAATCGTCCACTCCAGGCCCCGTGCGCCTTCCCAGCAGCGGTCGGCGGCCTTCGCGCCGTGACGCAGCGAGTGCCACAGGATCGCGGCCATCATGAAGGGCGTGACGAACATGCCGAACGCGCCGATCGAGCTGATCAGGTTCCAGTCCGCGAAGGCCACGCTGTAATCCGGGATGCGTCGCGGCATGCCGGCCAGGCCGAGGAAGTGCTGCGGGAAGAACAGCAGGTTCACGAACACGATCGACCACCAGAAGTGCACCTTGGCCCAGGTCTCGCTGTACATGCGGCCGGTCCATTTCGGCCACCAGTAATACACCGCGGCGATCAACCCGAACACCGCACCGGTGACCAGTACGTAGTGGAAATGGGCGACCACGAAGTAAGTGTCGTGGTATTGGAAATCGGCCACCACGATCGCCAGCATCAGGCCGGAGAACCCGCCGATGGTGAACAGGATCACGAAGGCCACCGCCCACAGCATCGGCGCTTCAAAGGTGAGAGAGCCGCGCCACATGGTGCTGACCCAGTTGAACACCTTCACCCCGGTCGGGATGGAGATGAGCATCGTGGCGAACATGAAGTAGATCTCGCCGCCCAGCGGCATGCCCACGGTGAACATGTGGTGGGCCCAGACGATGAAGGACAGGAAGGCGATCGCGGCGATCGCGTAGACCATGGCCTGGTAACCGAACAGCGGCTTGCGGCTGAAGGTGGGGATGATCTCGCTGACCACGCCGAACGCCGGCAGGATCATGATGTAGACCTCCGGGTGCCCGAAGAACCAGAAGATGTGCTGGTACATCACCGGGTCACCGCCACCGGCGGCGTTGAAGAAGCTGGTGCCGAAGAACTTGTCGGTGAGCAGCATCGTCACCGCACCGGCCAGCACCGGCATCACCGCGATCAGCAGGAAGGCGGTGATCAGCCAGGCCCAGCAGAAGATCGGCATCTTCAGCAGATCGATGCCGGGCGCACGCATGTTGAGCACGGTGGCGATGATGTTGATCGCGCCCATGATCGAGCTGATGCCGGCCACGTGGATGGCGAACACGCTGAAGGCCACGTTGTAGCCACCCTGCAGCGACAGCGGCGGGTACAGCGTCCAGCCACCGGCCGGTGCACCGCCGGGCAGGAACAGGGTCAGCAGCAGCAGGCTGAAGGCCACCGGCAGCAGCCAGAACGACCAGTTGTTCATGCGCGGCAGCGCCATGTCCGGCGCGCCGATCTGCAGCGGGATCATCCAGTTGGCCAGGCCGACGAAGGCCGGCATCACGCCACCGAAGATCATCACCAGCGCATGCACGGTGGTCATCTGGTTGAAGAACTCGGGCTTGACGAACTGCAGGCCCGGTTGCGCCAGCTCAGCGCGGATGATCACGCTCATCGCCGCACCGATGATGAACATGATGAAGCTGAAAAGCAGGTAGAGCGTGCCGATGTCCTTGTGGTTGGTCGAGAAGAACCAACGCTCGAAGAACCCCTGCTGATGCCCGTGATGCCCGTCGTGGTCAACTGCGGAATGCGCCATCGCAACTACACCTCACTGTATCCGGTGGTACCCGCATCCGCCGGCTGGCGGACGCGGCTCGATTTCAGGCGTTGCTGTCTGTTGCTGCCGCGGCAGGCTCGCTGGCCGGTGCCGGTGCCGGGGTGGCCTCG
>DMZT01000052.1 GCA_003484865.1 Stenotrophomonas sp. | reverse complement strand
GAGAGTAGGTCATCGCCAGGGTTTTTACCCCGAAAACCCCGCTGCTCACGCAGCGGGGTTTTCTTTTTGTCTGCGTTTCAGCCCCTCCCAGCACGGACGCACGGGTCGCCGCGCTCGGCGATGCCGACACCCATGGTGGCCATGCGCGAACGCACACCGATCACCGCGGCACTGTTGGCCCGCCGGCCCTGTCTACGCCTGCTGATCACCAGCGGCATGCGCCATGCGGCCATCGATGTCGCGGCAGCGAAAGCGCAGGGCGTCATCGTCTGCGGCACCGACAGCCATCCCGAGCCTGCCGTGGAGATCACCTGGGCGCTGATCCTCGGCCTGATGCGCCACCTGATGCCTGAGGCCAATGCATTGCGCAGCGACGGGCCGTGGCAGCAGACGGTCGGCCGTGACCTGCATGGTGCGCGGTTGGGACTGCTGGGAGTGGGGAAGATCGGTCAGCGCGTGGCGCAGATCGGCCAGGCGTTCGGGATGCAGGTGAGTGCAGGGGGGCCGAATCTCCACGCGCCACCTGCGGCGGCGGCGGGGGGGCAATGGGCTATATCGCAGAAGGCCCTGTTCGCTGGCAGCGAGGTGGTGTCGCTGCACCGGGTCCTGGGCGAACGCAGCCCCGCGATCGTGGATGCCGACACGCTGGCCTGCATGCCGGCACACGCATGTCTGATCAATACCGCACGCGCGGGCCGGATCGATCAGCAGCCGTTGATCGACGCCCTGACTGACAAGCGCATCGCCGGTGCTGGCCTGGATGTCTTCGACATCGAACCCCTCCCGGCCGGGCATCCGCTGCGCACATTGCCCAACGTATTGGCGACGCCCCCTCTGGGCTACGTCACCGCGCGCAATTACCGGGACTATTTCGGCCAGGCGGTCGAGACTATCGCCGCCTGGCTGCAGGGCGCGCCGAAACGCGTGCTGGACTGACGCCGGTCAGGCCACCGCGGCCGGGCGGTACGCCTGTTCCTGATGACGGAACACGGCCACTGCCTGGGTCAGGTCGGCAGCCTGCGCCTCCAACAGGCGTGCCGCTGCACTCGCCTCTTCGACCAACGCCGCATTCTGCTGGGTGGCATCGTCCATCTGCGCCACCGTCCGGTTGACCTGATCGATGCCGGCGGCCTGCTCCTGCGAGGCCGAAGAGATCTCGGCCATGATGCCGCTGACACCGGCCACGCTGCTCACAATCTCGCCCATGGTCTGCCCGGCGTCCTGGACCAGGCGCGCGCCGTCGGCAACCTGTACCACGGAGGCATCGATCAGGCCCTTGATCTCCTTGGCGGCCTCGGCCGAACGCTGGGCCAGGCTGCGTACCTCGCTGGCCACCACCGCGAAGCCGCGGCCCTGCTCGCCTGCACGTGCTGCTTCCACGGCGGCGTTGAGGGCAAGAATATTGGTCTGGAAGGCGATCCCGTCGATGACGCGCGTGATGTCGCCGATGCGGTGAGAGGCGGTCTGGATGGCGTCCATGGTGGTCACCACCTCGCTCACCACCCGACTGCCGCGGGTGGCGACGTCATGCGCGCCGTGCGCCAACGCACTGGCCTGGCGCGCGTGTTCGGCATTCTGTCGCACGGTGGAGGTCAGCTCCTCCATCGAGGCGGCGGTTTCCTCCAGATGGGCAGCCTGGCGTTCGGTACGCTCGGACAGATCATCGTTGCCACTGGCGATCTCACTGGCGGCCAGCGAAATCGAGCCGGTGCACTGCTTGATCCGTTCGACCATCGCGGTCAGCTGCTCCGCCGTCGCATTGGCATCGCGCTGCATGGCCTGGAACGACCCGTGGAAGTCGCCCCGCATGCGCTGGTCCAGATCGCCATCGGCCAATGCCGAGAGCATGCGGCGGATCTCACCGACCGTGCCACCCACGCTGTCCAGCAGCTGATTGATGCCGCCGGTCAGGCCGTTGAGGAAGCTCGCGCCTCCGTCCGTGGCCTGCAGCCGGCGATCAAGATCGCCCTTGCTGGCGGCCTCGACGATATCGGCCACGGCATGTTCCAGCAGCAGTTCGTGGGTGCGGTCATGCCATTCCACCGCGAAGCCCTGGCGCTGGCCCTTCGCATCGAATACCGGCGTGACAACCTGGGCGAAGTGCACCGGGCCGATCCGCACACGCCCGTGATGGGTGACCATCAGCGTATTGAGGATGGCGCGGATGCGGTCCGGATTGGCATGGAAACGGTGGATGCTGCTGCCGACCAGGCGCTCGGCGTCGAAGTCGGGGAAGGCCTCACGCAGGCTGGTCTGCTGGTTGCGCAGCAAGCTCACCACCGACTGGTTCACGTAGCGGATCACGTGGTCGTTGTCGGCGATCATCATTGCGGTGCGGGAGACATCCAGTGCCTGCCGGACCTGGGCATCGTGCGTATGTTCGACACTGTCGCGCGCCTGCGCCCGGGCTGCCTCCGCGGCCAGCGAGACCGACCGCATCTCTGCCTGCCGCAACGCCTGGCCCTGCTGCCGCACGCGCAGCGCGACCAGGCCCAACAGCACGGCCGCGACCGCCACCGGAAGCAGCGCCCAAGGCTGCCGCTGCCAGATCGCGGCGGTTACCGCGGCGGCAAGCAGCACCCCGGCCGAGATCAGATAGGCGGCATCCGTGGACGGCCGGGACGTGCGCGTGCGCAGCAGATCGGGTGGGCGGGAGGTGGCATCGGGCATGGCGGACATGAGGGCTCCAGAATCAGCAGAAAACGGAAGGCCCGCGGCGTGATCGCGCGCAGGCGGATGCCACACCCGTCACCGGCGAAGCGGTGGGTGCAGCAGCGGAAGGAAGCAGGGGGGCACGCGCAGAGCAGGTGACGGCAGGTGCCGTGTCGGCGGTGGCGATCACCGCCGGCATGGCCCGGTCCTGTGGGCGATGGCACGGCCAATCCGGCATTGCGACGACGTTCCCTGGAAGCCTGGGTGATGCGCGGCTTCGCAACGGCGGAGCAAGCGACGACAGTGCGGCCGACGAAGATCGGCCTGCATCATCGGTATCGGTCGTTGCCGGGATAAGTTGAGTGCGACCGTGTGTCGCACCGTGCAGGGCTTACCCGGCGAGGAAGCCCTGGATCACCTCAGCGACCACCTGCGGATGCTCCATGTGCAGATGATGCGTGCCCGGGAACACCGCCAAGCGGCCTTCGCGCAGCAACGAGATGCGCTGGCTGCGCAACGGCTCCGGGTAATACGACTGCGCTGGCGTGGCGTAGATCACCTGGGTCGGGCATTCGATCGCGGCGAGCAGGTCGTCGATCTGCGCTTCGCTCAGGCGCATCGCGGTGGGCAGCATCAGGCGCTGATCGCTGCACCAGCTGAAACCCCCTTCAACCGGCTTGACGCCGCGTTCGACCAGCAGGCGCGCGCACGGCTCGCTGAGCTGGTTGGCCATCATGCGGGCGCGGATCGGTGCGGCCAGATCGGGGAACACGCGCAGTCTGCGGGTGGGCAGCGCCCGCGCGGCACGCACATGCTCACGCAGGCGCTGTGCGGTTTCATTCTCCGGGCCCCGCAGACCGCCGAGGGCCTCGATCGCGATCAGGCGTTCGACGCGTTCGGGTGCGGCCGCCGCGGTAAGGCTGGCAATGCCGGCGCCCATCGAGTGGCCGAGCAGCACGAAGCGGTCCCAGCCCAGCGCATCAGCGACGTCGAGCACGTGGCAGATCGCACCGGGCGTGTTGTATTGCGTGCCGGGCGGCAGATGCGCGCTGTGGCCGTGGCCGGGCAGATCGATCGCGACCAGCGCCAGATCCGGTAGTTGCGCGGCCAACGGTACGAAGCTGGCCGCGTTGTCGAGCCAGCCATGCAGCGCCAGGACGCGCGTGCCGCCGGTCTCACCCGACCGCAGGCCGGCCACGGTGCTGCCGGCAACCGGCAGCGAGAACGGCTGCAGCGTCATGCCAGCGCCGCGATGCTCAGCCGCGACAGGGCCAGTGCATGCGCGTGCGCGTCGTTGAGGCAGGGGATGTAGCGCATTGTCGCGCCGCGCTCGGCCACGGTCTCGGTAAAGCCCATCGCCACTTCTTCCAGGGTTTCCAGGCAGTCGGTGGCAAAGCCGGGGCAGACCACGTCCATGCTGCGCACGCCCTTCTCGGCCATCGCCCACAGGGTGGGTTCGGCGTAGGGCTGGAGCCACTTCTCACGGCCGAAACGCGATTGGTAGGTCAGCTGCCAGGCATCGTCGGCCAGCTCCAGCGCGTGGGCGATCGCGTGGGCGCTGGCTTCGCAGCGCTGCGGATACGGATCGCCGGCGTCGGCCAGGCGCTGTGGAATGCCGTGGAAGGAAAACACCAGTTTCTCGCCGCGCCCATGCTGCTCCCACCACTGGCGGATGCTGCCGGCGACGGCGGCGACCCAGTCCGGATCGACCGCGTAATCGCGCACCAGGGTCACGGTGACGCCGGGATGCTTCGGCTGCCACTCGCGCACCTGGTCCTCGATCGAGGCCGTGGTGGTGGTCGAATACTGCGGGTACAACGGCAGTACCACGATCCGTTTCATGCCTTCGGCGGCCAGCCGGTCCAGCTCGGCCGGCAGCGCCGGGGCGCCATAACGCATCGCATGGCGCACCCGCAGATCGGGCATCAGGCCCTGCATGGCCTCGGCCAGCCGGCGCGTGTAGACCATCAGCGGGGAGCCCTCCGGCAGCCAGACCTGGGCGTACTTGGCGGCCGAGCGACCACTGCGCAATGGCAGGATCAGCCCGAACAGCAAGGGTTTCCAGAACAGCGGCGGAATCGCGACCACGCGCGGATCGCTGAGGAACTCAGCCAGGTAGCGACGCACCGCCGGGGCGGTTGGCGTCTCGGGCGTGCCTAGATTGACCGCCAGCACGGCGGTGTCGGGTGCGTCGAGCATGCCGCCATTCTCGCAGGTCTGCGCGATTGGCGGGATGGATTTGGATGATGAACGCGATCCAGCGTGCATATCGATAGCCGGGAATACTCATTGCCGATTCATCGCCGGCCTTCTAACGTCGAGAAGCGTATCGACCACCGTCGTACCTGCCGCTATCTTGTATGAATCGACTTTCTGGAGCCCACCCATGCGCCGCCTCAGCCTTGTTCTGCTGATCTCCGCCAGCCTGCTGTCGACCCAGGCCATGGCCGGGCCACAGGAGGACCAGCGCGCCCGCAATGCCGTGCGCGTCCTGAATGAAATCCAGGACATCCCCGAGCAGGGGATTCCCGACAAGCTGCTCGACGAAGGCCGAGCGGTCATCGTCATTCCCGATACGATCAAGGCCGGCCTGGTGATCGGCGGCCGTCGCGGCCATGGCTTGATGTCCGTCAAGACGCCCGATGGCAGCTGGTCCAACCCGGTGTTCGTGAAGCTCACCGGCGGCAGCATCGGCTTCCAGGCCGGCGTGCAGTCCTCCGATGTGGTGCTGGTGTTCCGCAACGACCGCAGCCTGGACAATCTCGTCAACGGCAAGTTCACCCTGGGCGCCGATGCCGGCGTCGCCGCCGGACCGGTCGGTCGCAACGCCGCCGCCGCCACCGATGGCCAGCTGAAGGCTGAGATCTGGTCCTGGTCGCGCGCCCGTGGCCTGTTCGCCGGTGTGGCGCTGGATGGCGCCGTGCTGCAGATCGACGATGCCGCCAACCTGGACGCCTACGGCAGCAACACCACGCCGCGCATGGTGTTCGAAGGCCGTGTCGGCGAGCCGCCTTCGGTGGACGTGGTCGCCTTCCGTGATCGCCTGGAGGAAGCCACCTATACCGCCCGCGAGAAGCGCGGCACTGCGGGCAATGCCCCAGCGCCGGCCGCTGCGCCGCGCGCCGCCGCCGTACCGGTTCGACCTGAACAGGCACCTGCCCCGGCCCCTGCTGGCGCGACCACGGCCCCGCTGCAGTCCGTGCCGGCGCAACCGGCCCCGCAGCAGGGCTTCCAGCCGGTTGGCGACGGTGAAGTCCGTACCGAATCGCTGGACGGCAACTGACTTTTGTCACGCGCGCCGGCTTACCGCCGGTGCGCTATGCTCAACCGTCTGATCACTACGTAACGCGAGCGAGTCATGGGCAGTTTCAGCATCTGGCATTGGTTGGTCGTGCTGGTCATCGTTCTGCTGGTGTTCGGCACCAAGAAACTGACCAGCGGCGCCAAGGACCTTGGCAGCGCCGTCAAGGAATTCAAGAAGGGCATGCGCGACGAGGACAAGCCGAACGCGCAGCTCAGCGACAGTTCGCGTCCGCAGGACTCGACGACGACGTCGCAGACCGAGCACGACCGCGACCCGCGCTGATCCGGGCGGCTTGGCGTGTTCGATATCGGTTTCAGTGAACTGCTGGTCATCGCGGTGGTGGCCCTGGTCGTCCTCGGCCCCGAGCGGCTGCCCAAGGCGGCCCGCTTTGCCGGGCTGTGGGTGCGCCGTGCCCGCAACCAGTGGGATTCGGTGAAGCAGGAGCTCGAGCGTGAACTGCACGCCGAAGAGATCAAGCGGCAGTTCGATGATGTGAAAACCTCGATGCGCGATACCGAGTCGCAGCTGCGCGCCAGTGGCGAAGCGGTGCGCCGCGAGGCCGAGCAGATGCGCCAGGACGTGGCACGGCAGGGCGATGACGTCGCCGCGGCTGCGGACGACGAACCGGTGATGACCGGCCCCGCACCAGGTTCCCCGGCCAGCGTGGCCCAGCATGTGGTGGCCCCCGAGGAGGCCGAGCCGCCGCGCGATGCGATGGCGCCGCCGGGCATCGATGGCAGCGCACCGCGTGCAGATCCGCCGGCGGCCCTGCCGCCGTCGACTGACACCGCGCCGCTTACGCCTGTGCCCACGCCGCCGAACGACGAGGCACCGCGATGAGCGAGCATGAAAGCAACGAGAGTTCGCTGGTCGAACACCTGATCGAGCTGCGTGCGCGCCTGGTGCGCGCGTTGATCGGCCTGGGCGTGGTGCTGCTGGGGTTGATGCCGTTCTCGCGGCAGATCTACACGATGATCGCCGAACCGCTGATCTCGCAGCTGCCGAACGGGCAGACGATGATCGCGACCAATCCGGCCGGCGCGTTCTTCGCGCCGTTGAAACTGACCTTCTTCGTGGCGGTGTTCATCGCCGTGCCGTGGCTGCTGTTCCAGCTGTGGTCGTTCGTGGCACCGGGCCTGTATGCCCGCGAAAAACGCCTGGCGGTACCGTTGCTGGCCTCGTCGGTACTGCTGTTCTATCTGGGCTGCGCGTTCGCGTACTTCCTGGTGCTGCCGGCGGTGTTCCACTTCCTCACCACGTTCCGCCCGGAGGTGATTGCGATCACACCGGATGCGACGGCGTACCTGGATTTCGTGCTGGCGATCTTCTTCGCCTTCGGCACCAGCTTCGAGCTGCCGGTGGCGATGGTGATCCTGGTGCTGCTGGGCTGGATCACGCCGCAGCAGTTCAAGGAAGGTCGCGGCTATGCGATCGTCGGGATCTTCGTGCTGGCCGCGGTGCTGACGCCGCCGGACGTGGTCTCGCAGCTGATGCTGGCCATTCCGATGTGCCTGCTCTACGAACTGGGCATCCACGCCGCGCGCTGGCTGGTGCCCCGCCCGGGCGGAAAAGAGCAGCCGGAGTAAGGCACAAACAAAAACCCCGGCCAAGGCCGGGGTTTTTGTTGATCAGGCGGCGAACACGTTGTTCGGGCCCGGCATCGGCGGCGGGGTCTGCGGCCCCTGCTGGCCGAACATCTGCTTCCACGCCGTGTAGATGGCACCGGCGAAGACCGGCATCACCACGCCCATCAGCAGCAGCTGCGCAACGAACAGCGCGAGCATCGTGCCGCCGATCAGCTGCGCGATCAGGGCCACCAGCATCACGCCGAAATAGATCGCAAACACCGCCACGAAGGCGAGCAGGAAGAACACCAGCATCGCCAGCACGTTGTGCAGGCAGGCGCGCAGGCTCAGGCGCATCGCCTGTAGGCCGTTGCGATGCTCGAACATCACCTGCGGCGGCAGGGTGAACAGCGCCAGCGCCATGGCCAGGAAGGTGACCACCACCAGTGCCAGCCAGAGCAGGATGCGCATCGCCGGCAGGCTCGCCATCAGCTCTTCGATCTGCGCCGGGTCCGGCTGCGCGCCGGACTGGCTGATCGCGTTGAGCTGCACCATCACCTCGCTCAGGTGCTGCAGGCCACTGCTGCCGATCAGCACCAGCAACAATACGCCCAGGAAGAGGCCGGCCACCAGCTGCGGCAGCAGCGAGGCGAGCAGGTTCAAGGCGCGGCCTTCCTGCAGGCCCTGCAGCAGGTGCGACGGCTGCGCGACGCGACCCTGGTCGACTTCGCGCACGGCCCACACCAGGCCGCCGAAGAACAGCGGGCCGGCCAGCGCCATCAACAGCTGCGCCAGGGTACTCAGCGCCGGGCTGACCATCGCCAGCGACATCACCAGCAACGCGGCCACGGCCCAGATCACGCCGAGCAGGCCCAGCGCCAACGGCGCCTTGCGCAGCAGGGTGAAACCCGACACCAGCCATTCCGCGCCGGCGGAGGCCGGCAGCTTGCGAATCTCGCTCATAACATTCCGGGACAGGGGAGAAGGCGCGAACGCCCGATTGCGGTCGATTATCCCTGTTTTCCCGGCGCGTGACCTGAAGGCCGCCCTGCGCGGCGCGGACGCT
>DMZT01000421.1 GCA_003484865.1 Stenotrophomonas sp. | reverse complement strand
GGGCAGGCACCGACCGTTGGCCAGTGCTTCTCCTCAGCGGCGCGCGTCCACCAGCATGCGCACCGCCAGCGCGCCGAGCACCGTACCCATCAGGCCGCGCTGCACCGTCTGCCAGCGCGGGCGTCCGGCCAGGAAGGTGGCAATACTGCCGGCTGCCAGTACGATCAGTGCGTTGACACTGACGCTGGTCGCGATCTGCACCAGCCCGAGCACCACCGATTGCACCATCACGCTGCCATGCCCATGGGGCTGGATGAACTGCGGCAGCAGCGAGAGATACATCACGGCGATCTTCGGATTGAGCAGCGCGGTGAACAGCCCCATGCCGAACAATCTGCGCGGGCTGTCATGGTCCAGCGTGCGCAGCTGGAACGGCGAACGTCCGCCAGGGCGCAGCGCCTGCCAGGCCAGGTACAGCAGATACGCCGCGCCGGCGAAACGCAACACATCGTAGGCATGCGGCACTGCCATCAGCAGCGCGGTGATGCCCAGTGCCGCGCACACCAGGTACACCAGAAAACCCAGCGCGACACCGCCCAGCGAGATCAGCCCGGCGGTGCGTCCCTGGCAGATCGAGCGCGAGATCAGATAGATCATGTTCGGCCCGGGCGTCAGCACCATGCCCAGCGAAATCAGACCGAAGGCGAGCAGAGCGGACGAATCGGGCATGGGAGGATCCTTGGCTGGCGGCGGGGCAGAAGACGCATTCTGCGAGCGTCCGCGGCGCAGTGGCAGAGACAGAACGCGTCCCCATCGCCCGTGCTCTGTACCCATGTGATGGCACGGAGCGCGGGCGCATACTATGCGCCTCCCTCAAGAGGCCCTGAGCATGCGCACCACGTTGTATGGATCGCCGAGTACCGCCGCCCTGGTCGTCCATTGGCTGTTGCTGGAACTGCAGATCGAGCACGATCTGGTGCTGCTGGATTTCGACAAGCGCGAGCACAAGGATGCAGCGTATCTCGCCTTGAATCCGGCGGGCCTGGTGCCGACGCTGGTGCTGGACGGGCAGGTATTGACCGAAGCGGCAGCGATCGCGCTGCATCTGGCAGACCGCCATCCGGAAGCGGCCCTGCTGCCAGCCCCGGGGGCTGCCGACCGTGCCGAGGCGTACCGCTGGATGTTCTGGTGCGCCAATACCGTGCAACCGGCGTATCGGGCGTGGTTCTACCCGCAGGAAATGGCGGGCCCCGAGCACGTGGACGCGACCCGCCAGCGGGCGCGCGAGCGGCTGGAAGGCGCGTGGCAGCATCTGGCCGAGCATCTGTCCACGCGCGGCCCGTATGTGCTGGGCGAGTCGTTGAGCGTGGTCGATTTCATGCTGGTGATGCTGATGCGCTGGTCGCGCAACATGCCCACGCCCAGTGACACCTGGCCGGCATTGAAGGCCTACGCCGATCGTCTGAAAGCACGGCCGGCGTTCGCCGAGGTCTACCGGCGCGAGGGCATCACCGACTGGCGTTGAAGGACGTCAGTCGATGTGCGCCTCGAAGATGCGACGCGCGCCGCAGCCGATGTAACGCAACAGGCGTCTGCGACCGCGCCGGGAACCCCGGCCTTAATTCGGAAAACAAGCAGTGCTACATTCCGGGCATGCACACATGCCGGCCACGGCCGGATGCTTTCCACACGGAGCACGACGATGCCGAGGATGCTTTCCGCCCTGCTGTTGATCCTGCTGGTCACCGCCTGCAGCAGTGATGGCGATTTCCACACCGCCCCGCCCAGCCTGCGCGAGGTCACCGCCGCCAACCAGTGCATGCAGCAGTGCCAACGCCACTACGACAGTTGCATGACCAACCGTACGGGATTTGGCAGCGGCGACAGCTGTGGCGCCGGGGTGGCGACCCAGCGCGATGCGAAGTGCGACAAGATCGACAACCCGGACCTGCGTAAATCATGCCAGGCCAGCAGCGACTACTGCCGCAACCGGCTGCCGGCGCTGACCTGCGGGGAGGATATCAACCGGTGTACCAGCCGCTGCGGCGGCAGCTGAGGCGCGGTTTTACGCCGGTAGGATCTCCAGCACCGTCTCTGGCGGCCGGCACAGGCGTGCACCGCGCGGGGTCTCCACGATCGGGCGGTTGATCAGCTCCGGGTGGGCGACCATCGCCTCGATCAACGCGGCATCGGACAACGCATCGTCGTCCAGCCCGAGCGAACCATAGGCCGGCTCCTTGTTGCGCAGCAACGCACGCGGGGCGATGCCCATGCGCGTGATCAGCCCTGCCAGCGTGGCACGGTCCGGCGGGGTCTTGAGGTACTCGATCACCACCGGCTCGATGCCGTGCTCACGCAGGATCTCCAGCGCCCCGCGCGAGTTGCTGCAGCGCGGGTTGTGCCAGATCGTCACCGCCATCAATACCACTCCAGCAGCGACACACCCAGGCCGACATAGGTGGCCTTGTGGTTGTAGTCGATCATGCTCTCGCCGTAACCATCGAAGATCTGCACATGGCCGCGCAGCAGGTTGCTGATCGGGAAGCCGTAATCAAGCTGCAGCGCGCCGTGCGAGCGATCACCGCCGCGCAGCGAGTGCCGCGCCATCAGCGAGACCTCGTGGCCGTTCTTGTTCCAGGTCAGGGTCGCGTCGCCGCGGCCCATGTAATCGGAGATGTCCGGGTTGTTGTCGTCCTTGCGGTCTTCCGGGATGCGATACCACGGGCGCAGCACCAGCGCCCAGTTTTCCCGGTCCAGTCCGACGGTGGCGATCACCCGGTTCCAGCTGCGCGACAGGGGATCGGCGCGGCCGTTGGACATGTGGTTGACGCCGATCCCGCTCATGCGCCCGCGCCAGCCGCCGATCGAGTAGCCGTTGCGGAACATCATCATCACTTCCGGCTCGTAATTGGTCTCACGGAACGGGCGCGAGTTGTCGGCGTTGTAGGCCTGCCAGCGCGAGCTCTGCGTGTAGCCGGCCCAGATGTCGCCGTTGTCGCCGAACAGGTTCTCCACGATCTTGGTCTTGAAGCTGAGCTGGAACTTCAGTTCCGCGCTGTCCAGCTGCTGCGAGGTGGTGACCGTGTTGACCGGATTGGGCGACTGCGGCATCTGGTTCTTGTCGCTGGTCCAGAACGCGGGCAGCAGGTAGACCGGCTTGTAGGCGCGCAGCTGGAACGCGCCAAGCTTGGAGTCCTGCGCGAGCTCCCAACGGCTGTCGAGCAGCGAGCCCTTGCCGGCATTGGCCAGCGCATCTTCATGGCCGTCGTTCTTGAACACTTCTCCGAGGCGCTGCTTGACCCGCTGCGTCGCGGGCGCGTCGGCGTCGGCACTGCGGGCGGCATGACGTTCTTCCCGGCGCTCCTGCTTGGCGGCGGTGGCGGCGG
>DMZT01000422.1:2312-3228 GCA_003484865.1 Stenotrophomonas sp. | reverse complement strand
TGGCCGTCGCCGCCGTGGTGTTCTGCCCCGACCGCCCACGCCTCAACGGCCTGGACGACTCCAAGCAGCTCACCGCGGCCCGCCGCGACCAGCTCTACGACAAGATCCTCGACCGTGCCCTGGCCTGGCACGTGGTGATGGTGGACGTCGGCGAAATCGACGCCCTCAACATCTACCAGGCCACGATGCTCGGCATGCGCCGCGCCGTCGAAGGCGTCGCCCACGTCGCCCAGTTCGCCCGCATCGACGGCAACGTCGTCCCCAAAGGCCTGCCCTGCCCGGCCCAGGCCCTGATCGGCGGCGACGCCCTCGACCGCGCCATCATGGCCGCCTCGATCCTCGCCAAAGTCAGCCGCGACCGCTTCATGCAGACCCTGCACGACGCCCACCCCGAATACGGCTTCGACCAGCACAAAGGCTACGGCACCCCCGCCCACCTCGCCGCCCTGCGCAGCCACGGCCCCTGCCCCCAGCACCGCCGCAGCTTCGCCCCTGTGCGCGCGTGCCTGGAACCCGACCGCAGCAGCGTTCCCGCCTGAGTGATGCCGTTGCCGGGCACCGCCCCGCACGGCTGCAGCGCATGACGGGTGCCACGGGAAACCTGAACCCCAGCGTCAACCCGCGCCCCCGCAACACCCCTGTCAAGCCTTGTTAGCGACCACCGCCACAGCTACCCTGACCGGGCATCACATTGGTTCGGCATGTCCACTTCCCGTTTCGTACATCTCCACGTCCACACCGAATTTTCGCTGGCGGATTCGACCATCCGTGTCCCGGCGAAGCCGGATCAGGCTGACCCGAAGAAAGCCAAGCAGGCCAACCTGCTCAGCCGCGCGGTCGAACTGAAGCTGCCCGCGCTGGCAGTGACGGATCTCAACAACCTGTTCGCGCTGGTCAAGTTCTACAAAGCCGCCGA
>DMZT01000422.1:1766-2117 GCA_003484865.1 Stenotrophomonas sp. | reverse complement strand
TTCTACAAAGCCGCCGAAACCGTGGGCATCAAGCCCATCGCCGGCGCGGACATCATGATCGCCGAAGAAGGCATGACGCCCTGGCGCATGACCCTGCTCTGCCGCGACCGCGAAGGCTACCTCAGCCTCTCCCGGCTGCTGACCCGCGCCTGGATGGAAGGCCATCGCCCCGAAGGCGGCGTCGCCGTCCACCCGGAGTGGCTCAAAGCCGGCTGCCACAACCTGTTCGCACTGGCCGGCCGCGACAGTCTCGCCGGTCGCCTCGCCGGCGACGGCCGCCACGATCTGGCCGAGCAACAGCTCGCCGACTGGCAGCGCGTGTTCGGTGACGGCCTGCACCTGGAGCTGACC
>DMZT01000422.1:0-1511 GCA_003484865.1 Stenotrophomonas sp. | reverse complement strand
CTGCAGGCCGCCGGCCAGCGCGGCCTGCCGGTGATCGCCAGCAACGATGTGCGCTTCCTGCAGCCGGAAGACTTCAGCGCCCACGAAGCGCGCGTGTGCATTTCATCCGGCCGCGTGCTGGACGATCCCAAACGCCCGCGCGATTACAGCGACCAGCAGTACCTCAAGTCCGCCGAGGACATGTGCGCGCTGTTCGCCGACATTCCCGACGCGATCGACAACACCCTGGCGCTGGCCGAACGCTGCAACATCGAGATGCGGCTGGGCACCTACTTCCTGCCCAACTATCCGGTCCCCGAAGAGGAAACCCTCGACAGCTGGATCTGCAGCGAATCGCGCAAGGGCCTGGAAGCACGCCTCGAAAAGAACCCGCTGGCACCGGGCAAGACCCGCGCCGATTACTTCGAGCGCCTCGAATTCGAACTGGCGACCATCATCAAGATGGGGTTCCCCGGCTACTTCCTGATCGTGGCCGACTTCATCCAGTGGGGAAAGAACCAGGGCATTCCGATCGGGCCCGGCCGTGGTTCCGGTGCCGGCTCGCTGGTGGCCTGGGCGCTGCAGATCACCGATCTGGATCCGATCCCGTACAACCTGCTGTTCGAGCGGTTCCTCAACCCCGAACGCGTGTCGATGCCCGACTTCGACATCGACTTCTGCATGGACCGCCGCGATGAGGTCATCGACTACGTCGCGCGCAAGTACGGACGCGACCGCGTCAGCCAGATCATCACCTACGGCACCATGGCGGCCAAGGCCGTGGTGCGCGATTCCGGCCGCGTGCTCGGATTCCCGTACGGTCTGGTCGACGGCGTCTCCAAGCTGATCCCAAACATCCTGGGCATCTCGCTCAAGGATGCGATGGGCGAAGGCAAGGATTCGGAAATGGCCTCGCCGGAGCTGATCCAGCGCTACCAGAACGAAGACGACGTCCGCGACCTGATCGACCTGGCGCGCCAGCTCGAAGACCTCACCCGCAACGCCGGCAAGCATGCCGGTGGCGTGGTGATCGCACCGGAACCGCTGGCCGAATTCTGCCCGCTGTTCGCCGAACATGACGAAGGCGGCCGCGGCCGCAACCCGGTCACCCAGTTCGACAAGAACGACGTCGAAGAAATCGGCCTGGTGAAGTTCGACTTCCTCGGCCTGCGCACGCTGACGATCATCGACTGGGCGGTCAAGGCGATCAACAAGCGCCATGAACGCGCCGGCATTCCGCCGGTGGACATCACCGCGCTGCCGCTGGATGACGTGGCCACCTACAAGGACATCTTCGCCAACGGCAATACCGGCGCAGTGTTCCAGTTCGAATCCTCGGGCATGCGCCGCCTGCTGAAAGACGCACGCCCTGACCGCTTCGAAGATCTCATCGCGCTGGTGTCGCTGTACCGCCCCGGCCCGATGGACCTGATCCCCTCCTTCAACGCGCGTAAGCACGGGCAGGAAGAAATCATCTATCCCGATCCGCGCACCGAAGCGATCCTGAAAGACACCTACGGCATCATGGTGTA
>DMZT01000423.1 GCA_003484865.1 Stenotrophomonas sp. | reverse complement strand
CGAGCCCCCAGGGATGGGTTCACGGCGTGTCCTGCCAGAGGCTACCCGGCCTCAGCCTGCGCGGGGCCGTCAGGCGCCATGCTTTACGAGCCATCCGCCACCAAGCCGCCGAGCAAGCAGATCACGTGCACCAAACAGCCGCACAGCTTCACAGCCGCGACCGGGTATCATCCCTGTTCCGCGTGCTTTCACAGGATGTGAACGAAGCGCCGGAACCTCCTCCCCCAAGGACCCCTTGTCCGCATGCGCATCCTGCTTGCCCGTCACGGCGAAACGCCGTGGAATGCCGAAGGCCGCTACCAAGGCCAGATCGATATCCCGTTGTCGCCGATCGGCGAAGCCCAGGCCAAGGCACTGGGGGAACGTCTGAAGTCCGTCGACATCACCCGCGCCGTTGCCTCACCGCTCTCGCGTGCCCAGCTCACCGCCCAGCTCGCCCTGGGTGCAGACCGTGCCCCGATGCTGCAGACCGAGCCGGACCTGCAGGAAATCGCCCACGGCGAATGGGAAGGCCTGCTGGCCAGCGAAATCCACGACAAGGATCCCTCCCGCCTGCGCGCCTGGCGCGAAGAGCCCGATACCGTCCTGATGCCCGGCGGCGAATCGCTGCGCCTGGTGCTCGAACGCAGCTGGCGTGGCCTGGCCCGTGCCGCTGAAGGCCTGGGCGAGCACGACACCCTGCTGGTGGTCGCCCATGACGCCGTCAACCGCGTGATCCTGTGCCGCATCCTCGGCCTGCCGATCTCGCGCCTGTGGACCTTCCGCCAGGCACCGACCACGCTCAACCTGCTCGAAGGCCCCGACCTCGACCAGCTTGAAGTCGTGCGCCTCAACGACTGCGCGCACCACACGCCGTTCTTCGGCGAAGCCAAGCACCGCGCGCTGTAACGCACTGCGTCCCATCCTGCCGTCCGCCCCAACGATTCCGATCCAACGACCATGACCACCACCGCCCGCCCGCAGACCCTCTCCGATTGGCTCAGCTACATCGAGCAGCAGCACCCCGCCACCATCGACATGGGGCTGGACCGGGTGCGTACCGTGGCGCAGGCGATGGGGCTGGGCGCGCCGGCCGAGCGCAGCATCGTGGTCGGTGGCACCAACGGGAAGGGCTCCACGGTCGCCTTCATCGAGGCCATCGCCCGCGCTGCCGGCTGGAAGGTCGGTGCGTACACCTCGCCGCACCTGCTGCGCTACAACGAGCGCGTGCGCATCGATGGCCAGGACGCTACCGATGACGCCCTGATGGCGGCCTTCAACGCGATCGAAGACGCGCGTGGCGACACCACGCTGACCTACTTCGAATACGGCACGTTGGCCGCCCTGCAGCTGTTTGCGCAGGCGGGCCTGGATCTGGCCGTGCTTGAGGTCGGCCTTGGCGGCCGTCTGGATGCGGTCAACATCGTCGATGGCGACGTGGCGGTGATCACCACCGTCGACATCGACCACAGCGACTGGCTGGGCGAGGACCGCGAAGCGATCGGGACCGAGAAGGCCGGCATCATCCGTGGGTGGAAGCCGGTCATCCTCGGCGAAATCGATCCGCCCTCGAGTGTGCTCGCGCGTGCCTATCTGGTGGGTGCCAACGCCATCCGGGGTGGCAGCGATTTCTTCGCCGATGCCATCGATGGCGAGCGCTGGCGCTGGCGCGATGTCGGCTTCCGTATCGAACTGCCGCACCCGACGCTGCGCGGGCCCATCCAGCGCGCCAATGCCGCGACGGCGATCGCCGCGCTGCGTGCGCTGGATCGCCCGCTGCCGCGCACCGCCTTCATCGAAGGCGTTGCCGCCGCGCGTATCCGTGGCCGCCTGCAGGCCTTTGATCGTGACGGCGTGGAGGTGCTGGTCGATGTCGGTCACAACCCGCAGGCCGCGCGCGAACTGGCCACCGCGCTGAAGGCCAGTCGCGTCACCGGCGACACCATCGCGGTGTTTGCCGCCCTGCAGGACAAGGATGCCGCCGGGGTGGTCGAGGCCTTGGCCGATCAGGTCCAGCAGTGGCACCTGGCCGGGCTGGAGGGGGCACGTGCGCAGAGCGCCGAGGAACTGCGGGCACGCCTGGCCGGTACGGCTGCGGCCGGCGCGACACCGCACGCCACCGTCTTGGACGCCCTGCAGCATGCCGTGGCGCAGGCCAAGGCCGGCGATCGCGTGCTGGTGTTCGGCTCCTTCCACACCGCCGCGCAGGCGCTGCAGACCCTCGAACCCGGCGCCTGAGGGGGCTTTGCAGCGCCGTTCAGCCGCATCAGCCGCCGCACACGCGCGCACCCGTATAATCGCCGTGGCATTCCGCCGCGCCGCCTGCCTGCCTTCACGTGGATACTCCTCTGAAACAGCGACTGATTGGTGCCATCGTCCTGGTGGCGTTGGCCGTGATTTTCCTGCCCATGCTGGTCAAGGGTCCCGCACCTGACAGTGGTGTCGCCAACGTGCCGATCAGTGCACCGGCCGCGCCGTCGGATGGCCAGTTCGAAACCCGCGAGCTGCCGCTGGTCGCCCCCACCGGTGGCGCCACCGGCCTGCAGAGCGGGGCATCCACGACCCAGCCGCTGGCCGACAGCGCTGCGCTCGCCGCCGATCCGGCGCCGGCAGACACCTCGCCGGCCGTCGCCGCCGGCAACTACGCCGTCAGCTTCGGTGCCTATGCCACCGAAGCCGATGCCGACCGCGTCATCGCTTCGTTGAAGAGCGCCCAGCTCGCCGGCTTCCGCGAGCCGGCCACGATCAACGGTCGCCAGGCCTGGCGCGTGCGCGTCGGTCCCTACGCCGATCGCGCGCTGGCCGAAGCCGGCCGCCTGCA
>DMZT01000425.1 GCA_003484865.1 Stenotrophomonas sp. | reverse complement strand
GCGGGACACGCCGTGAATCCGTCCCTGGAGGCTCATGTCGCGCCATCCATGGCGCTCATGGTCCCGCCAACCCACCCGCACCGCCCCGCTCACCCTTGGCCGGTGGCCTGAGAAGGTCAGAATCCTGGTTGGACCGGATGCCAAGCATGGCCGACGCACCGCGCCTGGAGCAGTCATCGACAACGGCGGCGCCGACGGTCGACACGCCTCACCCTGACAGTACCCTTACCAATGCTTCGCGCTGCCTGCACGATGCAAGGGCAACCATGGGGAGGTGAATACTGTGCCCTCCCCTGTTCCGTCCGATGCCCCTTCCCGTTCCCGCTGGCGCTGGCGTCGTCCTGGCAAGCGGGGGCAGCGGTGGTTGGCGATCCTGGTGTTTCTGTTCGCTGCGCTGTTGATCCTGATCGCATTGTGGGATTGGAACTGGTTCAAGGGACCGGTGGAGCGGGCGGTGCAGACCAAGACCGGGCGTGAGTTCCATATCACGGGCGATCTGGATGTCGATCTGGGTCGGGTGACGACGCTGCGCGGTGATGGGCTGACCTTTGCCAATGCGACGTGGGCCAAGCAGCCGCAGATGGCGACGGCGGATCGGGTGGAGATCGATCTGCGGGTGTGGCCGCTGCTGCGTGGGCAGGTGCGGATTCCGGAGATCCGCTTGACGCGGCCGGATCTGTTGCTGGAAACCGCGCCGGAGAAGAATCAGCCGGGCAATTGGGATTTCCTGGGGCCGAGCGACGGTGATCCGCCGGTGCTGCAGCGGTTGTTGGTCGATGATGGGCGGCTGCAGTTCCGGGATGCGGCGGGCCGGACCGATGTGCTGGTGTCGCTCGACAGTGGCAAGCCACGCGACAAGGACAGTGGTCCGCCGCTGCTGGTGAAGGGCAAAGGGCGCTGGCAGGGCAATCCGTTCTCGCTGGAGGGCAATACCGAGTCGCCGCTCGAGCTGACCAATACCGGCCATCCGTTCCGCATCCATCTGGATGGGCGCGCCGGGAATACGCATGCGATCGCCAGTGGGACGTTGACCAATCCTTTCCAGTTGCGGGTGTTCAATCTGGAGTTGATGCTGAGTGGCCAGGATATGGAGGATCTGTACCCGCTGATCGGGGTCGCCATGCCCTCCACGCCGCCGTACAAGCTCAAGGGACAGCTCAAGCGCGACAACGCGATCTGGCGCTATGAGAATTTCACGGGCACGGCCGGTGACAGCGATCTGGGCGGGACCGCGCAGATCGATGTGAGCGGTGACCGGCCATTCCTGAAGGCGGATCTGGTGTCCAAGCGATTGGACTTCGACGACCTGGCCGGCTTCATCGGGGCGCCGCCGAAGACCGGCGCGGGGGAATCGGCCAATGCCGAGCAGAAGGCGAAGGCAGCCGCGCTGGCGGCCCGTGCCAAGGTACTGCCGGATACACCCTACAACCTGTCCAAGCTGCGCGCGATGGATGCCGATGTGCGCTGGAAAGCGCAACGGATCAACTCGCCGGCCCTGCCGCTGGATGACATGGATGCGCACCTCAAGCTCAACGACGGGCTGCTGCGCCTGGAACCGCTCAACTTTGGTGTGGCCGGCGGCGATATCCGCAGCACGATCCGGATGGATGCCCGCAAGCAGGCCATTTCCACGCAGTTGCAGGCCACCATCCGCAAGGTGCAGCTGGGCAAGCTGTTCCCCGATGCGAAGCTGGCCGAGCAGGCCTCCGGCGGTATCAGTGGCGACGTCAACCTGACCGGCCAGGGCAACTCCGTCGCGGCCATGCTTGGCAGCTCCGATGGCACCGTGGCGGTCGGCATCGGCCGCGGCCATGTCGGCAATCTGATCATGGAACTGGCCGGGCTGGATGTCGCCGAATCGGTGAAGTTCCTGTTCACCGGTGACAAGCAGATTCCACTGCGTTGCGCGTGGGGCGACTTCGGGGTGACCAACGGCGTGATGCAGTCGCGTTCGCTCGCCTTCGATACCACCGACACCCTGATCCTTGGCGAGGGCAAGGTGGATCTGAAACAGGAACAGCTGGATCTGCTGCTGCGACCGCGCCCGAAGGACATGAGCATCCTGGCGCTGCGCTCGCCGCTGCGCATCGGCGGAACCTTCAAGGATCCCTCGTTCCGGCCGGACTTCAAGGCGCTGGGCATCCGCGGGGCGATCGCCCTGGCGCTGGGCAGCATTGCCCCGCCCGCCGCGCTGCTGGCGACGATCGAAACCGGGCCGGGCGAGGACAGCAACTGCGGTGGCCGCTACGCCAAGTGATTCCGGCCCATTCTGGCCGGATGCCGACTCATGGCCGGCATGCCGGCCAGCAAGGATCCACGCTCAACCGGCGACGATGTACTGCTGGAGCTGATCGAGTTTCTGTGCCTGTTCGTCGATCACCGACTTGACCAGGTCGCCGATCGAGATCACGCCGAGGACCCCGTTGCCATCGACCACCGGAAGGTGGCGGATGCGGTAATCGGTCACCAGTTGCAGGCAGTGCTCGACCTGCTCGCCTGGCGCGACGGTCACCACCTTGGGGGTCATGATCTCGCGGACTTCGGTTGTGCGTGAGGAGCGTTCGTGCAGCACGATCTTCCGCGCGTAATCGCGCTCGGACAGAATGCCGACCAGGTGCCGGCCTTCCATCACCAGAACCGCGCCGATGCCCTTTTCAGCCATCAACCGGATGGCGTCGATCACCGCCGACGTCGGGGCGACTGCGAATACCTCAGGGGACTTGCCTTCCAACAGCTGTCGTACCGTGGTCATCTCGCTGCTCTCCACCGATGGGATGCAGGGCCGAGTCTGCCACGAACGGGGCCTGCCAGGTGTCAATCAGGTACAGCGGGCGCTGTTTGGATTCTTCGTACAGCCGGCCCAGGTATTCACCGATCAGGCCCAGCGCGATCAGCTGTATCCCGCCAAGGAACAGGATCACCGCCATCATCGTTGGCCACCCAGCGACACGGTCGCCGTACAGCGCGGCCTTCAGCACCACGACCAGCGCGAACAGGAACGCGAAACTCGCCGCTGCCAGGCCCAGATAGGTGGTCACCCGCAGCGGCGCGGTCGAAAAGCCGGTGATCCCTTCCAACGCGAAGTTCCAGAGCCGCCAGAACCCGAATTTGCTCTCCCCGACCAGCCGCGCATGGCGGTGGTAAGGCAGGGCCTTGCGCCGGAAGCCCACCCAGCCGAACAGCCCCTTCATGAAGCGGTGGCGCTCACGCAGCTGACCCAGCGCCTGCAGCGCGCGCGGCGACAACAGGCGGAAGTCGCCGGTATCGGCCGGAATCGGTGTCTTGGACAGCCGCCCGATCACCCGGTAGAACGCCTTGGCTGTAGACCGTTTGAGCCAGCTTTCGCCATCGCGCACCAGGCGCGTGCCGTACACGTTGTCATAGCCCTGTTGCCACAGCGCGACGAACTCGGGAATCAGTTCCGGCGGATCCTGGCCATCGGCATCGAGGATCATCACCGCACCGTCGTCGACGAAATCCAGCCCGGCGGTGAGCGCCGCTTCCTTGCCGAAATTCCGCGAGAGCCGCAGCACGCCGACGCAGCCGTCGGCAGCGGCCAATCCCTGCATGACGTCCCATGTCGTATCGGTACTGCCGTCGTCCACATACAGCACGCGGCCGTCGATACCTTCCAGTCCATCGAGCACCGCACGCAGCCGTGGGTGCAGCATCGGCAAGGCAAGCGCTTCATTGTGGGCGGCGACGACGACGGTCAGGCGTGGGCTGTTCATGCGGCGATTGTAGCGTCAGCCAATCACGTTCATGAACGCTCAATCCTCGCTGAGGTAACCACTCCCGCCCAACTGCCGCGCCTGCCGCTGGATCCATGTCGCGCGGCGCTGGACGTAGGGTCCGGGCTGGGCCGCGTTGTAACGTCGCGGTGATGGCAGCACCGCTGCCAGCCGCGCGCTTTCGGCCGGGCTCAGCCGCGACGCGTCCTTGTTCCAGTACTGCCGGGACGCGGCCTGCGCGCCATAGATGCCGTCGCCGAACTCGGCGATGTTGGCGTACATCTCCAGGATCCGCGACTTCGGCCACAGCGCTTCGATCAACACGGTGTACCAGACCTCCAGGCCCTTGCGGATCCAGCTGCGGCCCTGCCACAGGAACAGGTTCTTGGCGACCTGCTGGCTGATCGTGCTGGCCCCGCGCAGGCGGCCGCCGCGTGCGTTGTGGTCACGCGCCTTCTCGATGGCCTGCAGGTCGAAGCCGTTGTGCTCCGGGAAGCGCTGGTCCTCGGCGGCCACCAGCGAAATCGGCAGGCTCGGCGCCATCTGGTCCAGGTCGCGCCACTGGTAGTGCAGCCGGTAGCTCCAGTCGCCCTCCCCCAACGCTTCGCCATAGCGCCACAGCATCACGCTGGACACCGGCGGGTCGATGAAACGCAGGGCCAGCACCTGCAGCACACTGAAGCCGACAAACAGTACCGGCAGCCACAGCAGGCGCTTCCAGTGCCAGCGGCGCGGACGTGACGGTTCCAGGTCCGGCTCGACCTTGAGGTTGCTGCGCTCTGCCCCCATTACTGGTGCATCCTTTACTTGCACGGTTGTCGGCGCATTATCCGGCAACCGGCACTCCTTTCGCGCAGCCACCGAACCGATGACCGCCCAATCCGACTCCCTTGTCCGTTTCCTGCTCCCCGATGCCGGCGTCCGCGGCGTGCACGTGCACCTCGATGACACCTGGCGGGAGATCCTGTCCCACGCGGTCTATCCGCCGGGCGCCGCTGAACTGCTCGGCGAGGCCAGCGTGGCCTCGGCGCTGTTCACCGGCCACACCAAGGTCGATGGCCGGCTGTCGATCCAGCTGCGCAGCAACACCGCGATGCGTACCCTGTTCGCCGAGTGCACCGCGGCCGGCACGCTGCGCGGGATCGTCCAGCTGGCCGACGGCGGCGGCGACGCCCCGCGCGACCTGACCGCGCTGGGCGAGGACGCGCTGCTGGCGATCACCATCGAAAACCCCGGCCTGGACCCGCGCGAACCGCAGCGCTACCAGAGCCTGGTCGGCCTGACCGCAGCCGGTCTGGACGAAGCCTTCGAGGATTATTTCCGCCAGTCCGAACAGCTGCCCACCCGGCTGCTGCTGGCCGCCGACGGCACCCGCGCCGCAGGCCTGCTGCTGCAGAAGCTGCCGGGCGATGAAGGCGACCAGGACGGCTGGTCGCGTGCCAGCGCGCTGTTCGAGACCCTGGGCAAGCAGGAACTGCTGGAGGTACCGGGCCACGATCTGCTGCACCGCCTGTTCCATGAAGAGACGCCGGAACTGCTCGGCGACAAGGCCCTGCGCTTCGCCTGTTCTTGCTCGCGCGAGCGGGTGGCAGGCATGTTGCAGTCGATTGGCGAGGAAGAGGCCCGGGCTGCCGCCGAGCCAACCGGCGCGGTGGAAGTGCGGTGCGAATTCTGCGGGCAGGAGTATCACTTTCCGTTGACGGAATTCGACATACTGTTCCGCGAGATGGATGTATCCTCGCCGGCACCTGAACGGCTTCAGTAAACTTGGCAAGCGTTTTGTTCTGGGGAGAACCAAGACTTGTTAAGAAATCATAAACGCCCTAGGATCAATGTCCCGCTTCGGCGGGAACTTGTGTTCACCGCGCTTGTCTGAGAGTTCCCATGCATTCCCTTCTGCGTCTACCGCTGGCCCTGATGATCGCCCTAGGCGCGATCTCGGGCGCGCATGCGCAGGCCAAGGGCAAGCAGGACGGCACCGTGTTGCCGGTCTGGAACAAGGGCAGCGGCAAGGTGGAGGCGTTGCTGTATCTGGAACCCACCGGCGAGCAGGCGGTCGGTGCGCGCTGGCATTTCGGCCGCAGCTCCCTGGACGCGGCCTTCGGCCTGTCCTCGGGTGACTCGCTGGGTCTGCTGTGCAACAGCAGTCGCGGGACGAGCATCAGCGGATTGGCCAGCCATTGCATGCTGGCGACACTGGGCGATGAGGAAGACAACACGCTCAGCCGCCGCGTCAGTGGCACCGCCGCGTTCAACCGGCCTGGCGGCCGCGTGGGCATCACCGCCGGCAGCGGCCGCGACACCCTGCCCGCGTGGCTGGCTGGCCCGAACAAATCGCCTTCACTGCGCGCCGAACAGAACGACCTGACCGTCTTCGGGCAGAAGAACATCGGCCGCGAGGGCTTCGTCTCGATCGGCGGCACCTATGCCAAGGCGCGTCTGGTCCCCATCGCGGACGCCTCGCCGGCGATCGTGGACCGCTGGGACAGCAAGAGCCTCACCATCGGTGCCGGCTATGGCAACTTCAGCGGCAACATCATCGGCCGCGTGGTCGATGTTCCGGGCCAGCCCGGCAAGTGGGAAGGCCTGGGGGTCGGCCTGACCTGGCGCACGCCGTGGAGCGGGCAGCTCACCGTGGGCGCGGAGAACGTGGTCACCCGCGGCAAGAACCCGTTCGCCCCCCGCAACGAGAGCACGGACGAGGGCACCGTCCCCTACGTGCGGTACGAGCAGGATCTCTGACCTGTCGTTGCGACGACCCGTCAATACCCGTCATCCAAAGGGCGCCTCCACGAGGCGCCCTTTTTCGTTTGGGCTGCCTGTCAAGGGCGCACACGGCCCATTCAGGGTGAAATTTTTTTAACAAAATTCTTAACAAATGAGACGTTTTGGGCGGCAGATATCGCTTAGAGCCTTATGCTGCAAAGGCTTTGCCGAATTTCACCTAAATCACATGGAACATTAACGGCTCTTTAATTTTTAGTTGCACGTGGTTACTATCGAGTCAGCTTCACGGATTGGGAACGCCTTTCGTCCCCGCGCTGAAGCCCATCCCAACACGTTGCACCCAAAGATCGGAAGAGCG
>DMZT01000424.1 GCA_003484865.1 Stenotrophomonas sp. | reverse complement strand
CGCTGATCCCGGTGCCGCGCCTGGCGTTGGACGGCATGCTGTTCGAGATCGAGGCAACGGCGTACACCGCCTGAACACCTTGGGCGAACGCCCCACATATCAATATATGAAACATATATGATGTGTATATCAACATTCAGAGGGCTGCCCATGGGCATCGTCAACATCGACGACGAACTGCACGACAACCTGCGCCGCGCCAGCGGCGTCTCCGGCCGCTCGATCAACGCCCAGGCGGGTTTCTGGATCAAGATCGGCATGCTGTGCGAGATGAATCCCGGCTCGACCTACCAGGAGATCGTCAACCGCGAGCTGCGGGCCGCGGGCGTCGAGCCTGGCGCGTTGCGGGTGGCCGAAGCATGATCAAGACCGCGGAAGAACAGGCACTGATGCGCGCATCGGGGCGCCTGCTGGCCCAGGTGTTCGAAGCCTTGGACCAGCTGCCGCTTGAGGGCATGAGCACGCTGCAGGTGAACGACTGGGTGGAACGTTTCATCATCGATGAACTGCACGCCCGTCCGGCGAGCAAAGGCCAGTATGGCTTCGCTTACGTGCTCAATTCCTCCATCGACAACGTGGTCTGCCATGGCGTGCCATCGTCGGATGACATCCTGCGCAGCGGCAGCATCGTCAATCTGGACATCACTCTGGAGAAAGGCGGCTACATCGCCGATTCCAGCAAGACCTATCTGATCGGCGAGGTGGACTACGCGGCCAAACGGTTGGTGCGGGTGACCCGCGAGGCGATGTGGAAGGGGATCGGGGTGGTGCGCCCGGGGGCGACGCTGGGTGACATCGGTTTCGCGATCCAGCAGCATGCCAAGGCGCACGGCTACAGCGTGGTGCGGGAGTTCTGCGGCCACGGCATCGGCCAGGAGATGCACGAAGAGCCGCAGGTGCTGCATTACGGCCGTCGCGGTGATGGGCTGGAACTGGAGGAGGGCATGACCTTCACCATCGAGCCGATGATCAACCAGGGTCGCGCGGCCATCGACATGAGCGACGACGGTTGGACCGTCACCACCCGTGATGGAAAGCTCTCGGCGCAGGCCGAGCACACGGTGCTGGTGACTGCCGATGGCGTTGAGGTCTTGACCCTGCGCACGGGCGAGCGGCTGCCCGACTGAACCGCCTCATTCGCTACGTGTGGCCACCAGCTTGAGAAACGCCTCGTTCTGATACCGGCTCATGCGCAGCTGCTGGCCGGTATCCATGGTCACCACGTGGTGGCCGTTGAACCACGGGTGGATCGCTTTGACCCGGCGCACATTGACGATCGCCGAGCGGTGCACGCGCGCGAAATGCCGCGGGTCCAGGCGGGCGGCGAGGGTGGCCATGGTCTCGCGAAGCTCGTGCACGCGGTCGACCAGGTGGATCTCGACCGTGTTGCGCGCGGCCTTGATCCAGACGATGTCATCCACCGCCACCAGCACCACATGCTCGTCCACGCGCACCGGGATGCGCTGCAGGTAGTCGTCCCGCTGCCGCAGTGCATCCAGCGCCTGCAGGATCTGCATCGAGGCCTGTGAGCCCACGCCGCTCGCCGCAGACAGCCGCGCCTTCGCCCGCTGCAGCGTGGCGGCAAAGCGCTCCCGGCTGAACGGTTTGACCAGGTAGTCCACGGCATTGGCTTCGAAGGCTTTTACCGCGTACTGCTCGTAGGCGGTGACGAACACCGTGGCCGGCATCCGCTCCGCGCCGATGGTGGCGACCACGTCCATGCCGGTGATCGCCGGCATCTGGATGTCCAGGAACACCAGGTCCGGCGACTGGTTGCGGATGGCATTGACCGCCGATACGCCATCGCCGCATTCGCCGAGGATCTCGACATCCGCATCATCGCGCAGCAACCGGATGACCGCATGCCGCGCGATCGGCTCATCATCCACCACGAGCACGGTGAGGCTCATGCCGGGGCACTGCCCGGGAAGAACTCGGGTGCATCCTCGGCGCTCTCCAGTTCCCGGAATGGCACGCGGATGCGGCACACCACCCCCTCCGGCCACATCATGTCCAGCCTCACCTCGGCCGCCTCGCCGTAGAGTTCCTTCAGGCGCAGGCGGGTATTGGACATGCCGATCCCGTGCCCCGCCGCTGCGGTTGGCTCGGCCGTCAGCGTGCTGTTGCGATTGCGTACCTCGATGCACAGTGCGTCACCGTCGCGGCGGGCCTCGATCTCGATGGTGTCGCTGCCCAGGCGCTGGCCGATGCCATGACGCAGGGCATTCTCCACCAGCGGCTGCAGGATCAGGCTGGGCACCGCGCAGTCCAGCGTGTCCGGGGCGATATACGTGCGGGTGGTCAGCCGATCCTTGAAGCGGATGCGCTGGATGCCCAGGTACAGCTCGATCAGGTCCAGCTCCTGGCGCAGGCGGATCTCCTGGCCGTCATAGTCTTCCAGGAAGGCACGCAGCAGATCGCTCAGGCGCAGCAGCATGTCCTCGGCCGAGACCTTGTCCTCGTCGAGCAGGGTAATGATCGCGTGCAGGGTGTTGAACAGGAAATGCGGCTGCAGCTGGGATTTGAGCGAGAGCAACCGCGACTGCGCCAGTTCGGTGGCCAACTGGCTGGCTTCCAGTTCGCGCCGGGCTTTCTCAGCGTGGAAGTGGATCGCCTGCTGGATGGCGAACAGCGTCCAGTAGGTCAGCAGTCCGATGGCGAAGTGCTGCTCCAGGAAGTAGCCCAGCTGCTGAAAGAAACCGCTGGGCTCGAACAGGGTGGAAACCATCGCACCCACGATCATCGCAATGAACGTCATGCACAGGCTGGCCACCACCTGGGCACCGAGCCCATGCAGGCGCCCGGCGCCGCGCACCGGGAAGCGTTCGGCGAGGCGGAAGACGGTGGGGGCCAGCGCGGCCCACGTGTACCACTGGATCAGCGACCAGCGCATGAGGTCCCAGAGGGGCCATCGACTGTTCGGCAGGCCGGAGTAGATCTCGGTGGTC
>DMZT01000288.1:3629-3917 GCA_003484865.1 Stenotrophomonas sp. | reverse complement strand
TGCAGGGTCACATGGTCGATGCCGTACTGCTCGTGCAACCGGGTGCCCAGTTCGCGACGCAGGCGGTCCGCATCCACGCCGGTGCCCATCACCACGTGCGCGGTCAGTGCGGGTGTGCTGGAAGCCAGCGCCCATACGTGCAGGTCATGTACGTCCACCACGCCATCGTGTGCGCTCAGGGTGCCGCGTACCGCCGCGACATCGATGCCCTTGGGCACGCCCTCCAGCAGCACGTTGATCGCCTCGCGCATCAACACCCAGGTGCGCGGCAGCACCCACAGGCCGATC
>DMZT01000288.1:0-3359 GCA_003484865.1 Stenotrophomonas sp. | reverse complement strand
CCGCTGCCGGCGCGCAGCAGCCGCATCGAGATGAGATTGATCACCAGCCCGAACACCGCGATCACCAGCATGCCGGTGGAGGCGATCTCCTGCGGCGCGCGGAAGCGCTGCACCGCTTCCCAGAGAATGTAACCGGCGACCACGAACAGCATGCCGCCGTTGATCATCGCGCCCAGAGCCTCCAGCCGCGCGTAGCCGTAGGTGCGCTTGGCATCGGGCGGGCGCCGGCTGAGCCGGACCGCAACCAGTGCGATCATCAGCGCGAGGGTATCGGTGGCCATGTGCGCGGCATCGGACAACAGTGCCAGGCTGTTGGTCCAGAATGCGCCGGCCACCTCCACCAGCAGGAAGGTGGTGGTCAGCCCCAGCGCCCACCACAGCGGTTTTTCGTGGCGGATCTCGCTGGGCAGATGGTCGTGGTCGTGACCCATGAAAGCTCTCCTGGACAATGCCGGCAGGTTAAGCAGCGCCTCGCGCGGAGACTATTACACTTACCGCAGCGTTCAGTTTGCCATTCAATAACAACAGCGTCCGGCCGCTACCTCTCGACGGCCTGTGTGGCGGGAAGACAATCGTGCATAACGTTCCAAATCTTGATGAGGCCAGCCAACCGCTGGCGCTGGCCTGGGCACAGACACTGGCGCAGACGCCGGCCGCGGCGGCGACACTGCTGGCGAGCCTGTCGGCCGAGAGCCCGCCCGGGCTGGCCCACCACTTCTACGATGTGCTGCTCGAAGACCCGCGCGCGAGCCGGTTCCTCTCGCACGACCAGGTGCGGCTGCGCCTGAAACCGGCGATGCAGCGGTGGCTGCAGCAGATCCTCACCGCCACGCCGGACAGCATCAACGCGCTGGTCGCCGCGCAGCGCGTGATCGGCGACGTGCATGCGCGCGTGGGGATTCCGGTGGATCTGGTGGCGCGCGGCGCGCGCGTGCTCAAGCACCGCCTGTTCGACCGCATCATCGCGCAGGCCGACGAAAGCACGACGGCGTTTGCGGCGATCCACTGCCTCAGCGCTTCGATGGATATCGCCCTGGAAGGCATGACGCTGGCCTACACGCATGCACGCGAGCGCTCTTCGCGCACCGATGCGGCGTATCGCCTGTTCTCGCTGGTGCAGAACGTCAGCACCGAGCGCGAACGCCAACGCGCCCTGCTGCTGGATTGGGAAAACGCACTGCTCTATGCGATGGCGAGCCAGAATGCCGAGGCCGAGCTCACCGGGCTGGCGCAATCGGAGTTCGGCCTGTGGTTCACCCACAAGGGCATCCCGAGTTTCGGCGAAAGCAGCGAGACCGGCCAGGTCGGTGCACTGGTCGCTGCGGTCGATACGCAGTTGCAGGAAGCGCTGGCGCATGCTGATTTCGCGGCGCGCTTCGGGGCATTGCAGGGCATCCGCGAGCGGCTGGCGCAGATCCGCACACTGATGGGCATGTTGTTCGAACGGATCGGCGAGCTCGATGCCGGCAGCGATGCACTGACCAACCTGCTCAACCGTCGCTTCCTGCCGACCGTGCTGCGCCGGGAAATCGAACTGGCCAATTCCACGCAGACGCCGTTCTCGGTGTTGCTGCTGGATCTGGACCATTTCAAGGCGATCAACGATGCGCACGGCCATGACGGCGGCGACCGCGCCCTGCAGCACGTGGCCGCCCTGCTCGGCCAGCTCACCCGCGGCAGCGACTACCTGTTCCGTTATGGCGGTGAGGAATTCGTGGTGGTGCTGGTGGCCGCCACCGCCGCCCAGGCCGAGGTGATCGCCGAGAACCTGCGCAAGCACATCGCGCAGAGCCCGGTGCAACTGGGCAGTGGCCAGAGCCTGTCGCTGACCACCAGCATCGGCGTGGCCGCGCATGATGGCCATCCCGACTACGAGCGGCTGATGGCGCGCGCCGATGCGGCGATGTACCAGGCCAAGAAGCGCGGCCGCGACCGGGTGGTGCTGGCCAGCGATGACCTGCCCGATGCGCCCGGGCGAAAGGCGCTGCAGCGCGGGTGACCCTGTGTGGCCGACGGCAGCGCCGGCCCATCCGGCCGTTGCGGCACGCATGGCTGACCAATGGCGCATGCCCCGCGCGCCCCGTGCGGCGTAGCATCGCGGCATTGCCGTCCGCCACAGGAATCCCCCGATGTCGATCCGCCGCGCCCTGACCCGCCCTGCCCTGCTGCTGCTCCAGTCAGCGCTGCTGATGACACCGCTGCTGGCCACGGCACGCGAGGTGGCGACGCCGGCCGAGCATGTGGATGCCGATGGACCGTACGTGTTCCGTACCGCCAAGGGGCTGGAAGCGGCCTGGGTGTGCAAGGACCACGTGATCCGCCGCGAGCTGCCGGCACGCGGCGAGGCCACCGTGGTCGCCCCCGAGTGCGGCTATCCGCACCCGCTGACCGTGCTGCCGCCGCGCACGGCGGAGATCGCCCGGTTCCCGGCCACGCCCCGGATCGTCGCGCTGTCGGACATCCACGGCCAGTACGGCCTGCTCGTGACGCTGCTGCGCGCCCACCACGTGATCGACAGCGAAGACCGCTGGTCGCTGGGTGACGCCACGCTGGTGGTGGCGGGCGATGTGTTCGACCGCGGCCCGCAGGTCACCGAAGCATTCTGGCTGCTGTACAGCCTGCAGCAACAGGCCGCGGCAGCCGGCGGCGCGGTGCACTTCGTGCTCGGCAACCACGAGACAATGGTCCTCTACAACGACCTGCGCTACGTCAACCCGAAGTACCTCAAGACCGCGCAGCTGCTCGGCCGTTCCTACCCCGCGCTGTACGGTCCGGATTCGACGATCGGCCAGTGGCTGCGCACCCGTCCGGTGCTGCTGCGCGTCGGGGACACCCTGTTCCTGCACGGCGGCATCGCACCGGAGAACCTGGACCTGGTGCGCAACATGGCGACCACCAACGCCGGCTACCAGGCCGCAGTCGGGCTGCCCAAGGAGCAGGTCAAGGCCGCACCGGACACTGCCCGCCTGTTCGATGGCAAGACCAGCCCGATCTGGTACCGTGGCTACTTCGATGGACGCATGGATACCGCCCAGGTCGAGACGCTGCTCAAACAGCTCGACCTCGCCCGCATCGTGGTCGGCCACACCTCGATGCCGCATGTCAGCAGCTTCCATGGCGACCGCATCATCGCCATCGACAGCAGCATCAAGAACGGCGAAAACGGCGAGCTGCTGTTCATCGAGAACGGCGCGCTCAGCCGCGGCCTGCTGGATGGCTCGCGGGTGCCGCTGGCCGAAGGCCGGCTCGGCGAAAGCGACTGACCTGGCCGTTCCCGCCGGTCAACCCGCCGCAGCTCACCGTGGCTTGTAGATGCGCGAGACCATCCAGCCGCCGTGACTGCGGAAGCGGCCGCTGTC
>DMZT01000287.1 GCA_003484865.1 Stenotrophomonas sp. | reverse complement strand
CGCGCCGGGCAGCTACCGGGTCCGGGATCTGCTCGATGGGGCCACGCCGCCCGCCGTCTGAATTGGGGGCCTCCGGGCAGGATGGGCGCGCGCCTGAACCGGCGCTGCGCCCTCCGTCGGCCTGAACAGGGCAATTGCACGCGGATACTGGCGTCGCACCCGGCTTGCCTTTACAATTCCCGCTCGCCGAATCACGACAGCCGGACCGGTCCAGAACCGCAGTCCGCGCTTTTTTGCAGCCGCTTTTTCGTGAAGCGCAGGCGTGACTTCGGCGACCCCTCGGTAGCCAAAGTGAGATTTCCGTGACCCAAGCCGCAATCCTCGTCCTCGAAGACGGCACCGTATTCGAGGGCGAATCCGTAGGCGCGCCCGGCCTGTCCGTTGGTGAGGTGGTGTTCAACACCGCCATGACCGGCTATCAGGAAGTGTTGACCGATCCTTCCTACGCCCGGCAGATGGTCACGCTGACCTACCCGCATATCGGCAACACCGGCATGACCGACCAGGACGATGAAGCGGCCAAGGTGTGGTCGGCCGGCCTGATCGTGCGCGATGTGCCGCGCCGCCCGAGCAACTGGCGCAGCCAGGTGTCGCTGCAGGATTGGCTGATCCAGCGCGGCGTGGTTGCCATCTCCGGTATCGATACCCGCAAGCTGACGCGCATCCTGCGCGAGCGCGGCGCCCAGAACGGTGCGCTGATGGCCGGCGAAGGCCTGAGCGTGGACACCGCGCTGGAAGCGGCACGCAAGTTCCCCGGCCTCAAGGGCATGGATCTGGCCAAAGTCGTCAGCACCGACAAGCGCTACACCTGGACCGAGGGCCAGCTGGATCTGGACAGCAATGCCTTCGTCAACGCCGCACCGCGTTTCAAGGTGGTGGCCTATGACTTCGGCGCCAAGCTGAACATCCTGCGCATGCTGGCCGAGCGCGGCTGCGAGCTGACGGTGGTGCCGGCGCAGACCCCGGCCGCCGAAGTGCTGGCGATGCATCCGGATGGCGTGTTCCTGTCCAACGGTCCGGGCGATCCGGAACCGTGCGATTACGCGATCGCCGCGATCAAGACCTTCCTCGAGAAGAAAGTGCCGGTCTTCGGCATCTGCCTGGGCCACCAGCTGCTGGCGCTGGCCTCCGGCGCGAAGACGGTCAAGATGGGCCATGGCCACCACGGCGCCAACCACCCGGTCCAGGATCTGGATGGCGGCCGCGTGATGATCACCTCGCAGAACCATGGCTTCGCGGTCGATGAGGCGTCGCTGCCGGCCAACCTGCGCGTGACCCACCGTTCGCTGTTCGATGGCACCAACCAGGGTATCGCCCGCACCGACGTGCCGGCGTTCTCGTTCCAGGGCCATCCGGAAGCCTCGCCGGGCCCGCACGACGTCGGCCCGCTGTTCGATCGCTTCGTGACCCTGATGGCCGAGGCCAAGGCGTGATGCGCAGCCCCGCGCTGCTGCTGTCGCTGTTGTGCCTCACCGGTGTGGCCCAGGCCGCGCCGGCCACGGATGCCGAGGTGCGGGCGGTGGTCCAGTCGCTGGGCCTGGGCACGCTGGGCACGGACATGGCCAAACTGATGGTCGAGAACGTGCCGGCGCTCAATGCGCTGCCCGAGACCGATCGCCAGTGCGCGTATGCGCCGATCAAGGGCCTGCTCGACGCGCAGTTCCGTCGCTCGGTGATCAGCGGCCTCGGCAACGACGGCGACCAGGTGATCGCGGAGTGGTCGCGCTTCCTGGGGACCCCGGGCGGCAAGAGCCTCGCCTCGGCCTTCGCCGGTGCCAATCCATCGACGATTGCCGCCAAGGCCAACGCCGACCTGAGTGAAAAGGAACGCGCCGACGTGGCGGCGTTTCTGACCAGCCCGGCCTACACCCGCTTCATCGCCACGCTCGACATCGAATCGGAGCTGCCCGACGACATCGGCGTGCAGCTGGCGAAAGGACTGCAGGACCAGTGCCGGATCGCGCTGAACCCCGACGATATTTCCTGATCGACAGCGTGCGATCACCCCCATCTGCCTCGCTGTCCAGACTTAGAGAAGACAATGCCCAAGCGCACTGACCTTAAAACCATCCTCATCATCGGTGCAGGCCCGATCGTCATCGGCCAGGCCTGTGAGTTCGACTACTCTGGCGCGCAGGCCTGCAAGGCACTGCGCGACGAGGGTTACCGCGTGGTGCTGGTCAACAGCAATCCGGCCACCATCATGACCGACCCGGAGATGGCCGACGCCGTCTACATCGAGCCGATCAACTGGCAGACGGTCGAGAAGATCATCGCAAAGGAAAAGCCCGACGCGCTGCTGCCGACCATGGGCGGCCAGACCGCGCTGAACTGCGCGCTGGACCTGGCCGACAACGGCGTGCTGGAGAAGTACAACGTCGAGCTGATCGGCGCCAAGCGCGATGCGATCCGCATGGCCGAAGACCGCGAGCTGTTCCGCGTGGCCATGGGTGAGATCGGCCTGGAGTGCCCGTCCGCTGCGGTCGCGCACACGCTGGAAGAAGCGATCGACATCCAGACCCGCGTCGGCTACCCGACCATCATCCGTCCCAGCTTCACCCTGGGCGGCAGCGGTGGCGGCATCGCCTACAACCGCGAAGAGCTGGTCGACATCGTCACCCGCGGCCTGGAACTGTCGCCGACCACCGAAGTGCTGGTGGAAGAGTCGGTGCTGGGCTGGAAGGAATTCGAGATGGAGGTGGTGCGCGACACCGCCGACAACTGCATCATCGTCTGCTCGATCGAGAACCTGGACCCGATGGGCGTGCACACCGGTGACTCGATCACCGTGGCCCCGGCCCAGACCCTGACCGACAAGGAATACCAGCGCCTGCGCGATGCCTCCATCGCCGTGCTGCGCAAGATCGGCGTGGATACCGGCGGTTCGAACGTGCAGTTCGGCATCAGCCCGACCACCGGCCGTGTGGTCGTGATCGAAATGAACCCGCGCGTGTCGCGTTCCTCGGCGCTGGCCTCCAAGGCCACCGGCTTCCCGATCGCCAAGGTCGCGGCCAAGCTGGCCGTGGGTTACACCCTGGACGAATTGAAGAATGAGATCACCGGCGGCCTGACCCCGGCCTCGTTCGAGCCGTCGATCGATTACGTCGTCACCAAGATCCCGCGCTTCGCCTTCGAGAAGTTCCCGGCGGCCGATGCGCGCCTGACCACCCAGATGAAGTCGGTGGGCGAGGTGATGGCGATGGGCCGCACCTTCCAGGAGTCGCTGCAGAAGGCGCTGCGTGGTCTGGAAACCGGCAAGATCGGCCTGGACCCGACCGGCCTGGACCTGTCCAACGAAGACGACATCACCACCATCAAGCGCGAGCTCAAGGCCCCGGGCCCGGAGCGCCTGTTCTTCGTGGGTGATGCGTTCCGCGCCGGTTTCAGCGTGGAAGAGGTGTTCGCGCTCTCGCACATCGACCCGTGGTTCCTGGACCAGATCGAAGAGATCATCCAGGCCGAAGCCGAGGTGGCCGCCGACGGCATCGACGCGCTGGATGCGGCACGTCTGCGCAAGCTCAAGCGCGCCGGTTTCTCCGATGCCCGCCTGGCCGAACTGACCGGCACCAACGAAGCGGCCGTGCGCGCGCTGCGTCGTGCCCACAAGGTGCGCCCGGTGTACAAGCGCGTGGATTCCTGCGCCGCCGAGTTCGCCACCAGCACCGCGTACCTGTACTCGACCTATGAGGACGAGTGCGAAGCGGCGCCGAGCAACCGCGACAAGATCATGATCCTGGGCGGCGGTCCGAACCGCATCGGCCAGGGCATCGAGTTCGACTACTGCTGCGTGCACGCCGCGCTGGCGCTGCGCGAGGATGGTTATGAAACCATCATGGTCAACTGCAACCCGGAAACCGTGTCCACCGATTACGACACCTCCGACCGCCTGTACTTCGAGCCGCTGACGCTGGAAGACGTGCTGGAGATCGTCGAGCTGGAACAGCCCAAGGGCGTGATCGTCCAGTACGGTGGCCAGACCCCGCTGAAGCTGGCGCGCGCGCTGGAAGCCAACGGTGTGCCGGTGATCGGCACCTCGCCGGACTCCATCGATCTGGCGGAAGACCGCGAGCGCTTCCAGCAGCTGGTCGACAAGCTCGGCCTGAAGCAGCCGCCGAACCGCATCGCCCGCAACGACCAGGAAGCCCTGCTGCTGGCGCGCGAGATCGGCTACCCGCTGGTGGTGCGCCCGAGCTACGTGCTGGGCGGCCGCGCGATGGAAATCGTCTACGGCGAATCCGACCTGGCCCGCTACGTGCGTGACGCGGTGAAGGTCTCCAACGATTCGCCCGTGCTGCTGGACCGCTTCCTCGACAACGCCGTGGAAGTGGACGTGGACATCATTGCCGACAAGGACGGCAACGTGCTGATCGGCGGCGTGATGGAGCACATCGAAGAAGCCGGCGTGCATTCGGGCGATTCGTCCTGCTCGCTGCCGCCCTACTCGCTGTCGGCCGAGACCCAGGCCGAGCTGCGTCGCCAGGTGGTGGAGCTGGCCAAGGCCCTGAACGTGGTCGGCCTGATGAACACCCAGTTCGCGATCCAGGCTGGCGAGAACGGCGAAGACATCGTCTACCTGCTGGAAGTGAACCCGCGTGCCTCGCGCACCGTGCCGTTCGTCTCCAAGGCCACCGGCATGCCGCTGGCCAAGATCGCCGCGCGCTGCATGGCCGGCAAGACGCTGGCCGAGCAGGGCGCGACCAAGGAAATCGTGCCGGGCTACTACTCGGTCAAGGAAGCGATCTTCCCGTTCGCCAAGTTCCAGGGCGTCGATCCGATCCTCGGGCCGGAGATGCGCTCCACCGGTGAGGTGATGGGCGTGGGCCGCAGCTTCAGCGCCGCCTTCGCGCGTGCGCAGGAAGCCGGTGGCATCAAGGCACCGCCGCTGGGCAAGGCCTTCGTGTCGGTCCGTGACCCGGACAAGAAGCGCGTGCTGCCGGTCGCCAAGGCACTGCTCGAGCGCGGCTACACCCTGGTGGCCACCCGTGGCACCGGCGCGTGGCTGCAGGAGCACGGCATGGCCTGCGAGATCGTCAACAAGGTGGTCGAAGGCCGTCCGCACATCGTCGATTCGATCAAGAACGGCGAGATCGTCTACATCGTCAACACGACCGAGGGTCGCGCGGCGATCAATGACTCCTTCTCGATCCGTCGCGAAGCGCTGCAGCATCGCGTGACCTATTCGACCACCATCGCCGGCGCCATGGCGCTGGTGCAATCACTGGAATTCCGCGGCACCGGCCCCGTCTGGTCGCTGCAGGAACTGCACAAGGAGTTGAACGCATGAGAGCACCGATCACCCTGAAGGGCGCGCAGCGTCTGCGCGAAGAGCTTGACCACCTGAAGTCGGTCAAGCGCCCGAAGGTCATCGCGGCAATCGCCGAGGCACGCGAGCACGGCGATCTCAAGGAGAACGCCGAGTATCACGCCGCGCGCGAGGAGCAGGGCTTCATCGAAGGCCGCATCAAGCAGCTGGAAGGTGAGCTGTCGCATGCCGAGATCATCGACATCACCAAGCTCAACGCCGGCAGCAAGGTGGTGTTCGGCGCCACCGTCGAGCTGTCGGACGTGGAAAGCGATGAAGAAAAGCGCTACCAGATCGTGGGTGACCTGG
>DMZT01000290.1:4329-6087 GCA_003484865.1 Stenotrophomonas sp. | reverse complement strand
GCGCGCGAACAGTGGACCGTCCACCTGGACGGCAACGCGCTCGCAGGCAGCGGTGGTTTGGACGGTGATGCACTTCGCGTACAGATCGGCGAGCAGCTGCACCGCGCCACCGTCATCCGCGACGGCAACGAGCTGTACCTGTTCGGCAGCGAAGGCGTGCAGCGCTTCACCCTGCATGATCCGGTCAGCGAAGCGGACCAGTCCGTTGCCGATGCTGGCAGCCTGGTCGCGCCGATGCCGGGCCGTATCGTCGCCACACTCGTGTCACCGGGCACGGCGGTCAAACGCGGCGCGCCGCTGCTGGTGCTGGAAGCGATGAAGATGGAGCACACGCTGCAGGCACCCGCCGATGGCACCGTGCAGGGCTACCGGGTGAAAGCCGGAGACCAGGTGGGCGATGGGGCGGTGCTGGTGGATTTCGAGGCGGGGTAAGTCACCCGGTTGGCGGCTCGGCAGTGAGTACCGGCGTCCACACCTGGCCGCCGGGGTCGAACTCAGAGGTCGACATCTGCTGTGCGCGCCAGCCTACGCCACACACGGCGAGCGGGCTGAGCTGCATGGGATCCATGCCGAGCACCTGCTCGATATCCTGTTCGTTGATCGCGGCCGTAACAAAGGCCCCCAGGCCCTGTTCGGTCGCGCAGGTCAGCAGCAGCTGCGAGATGTGGCCAACATCCAGGATCACCGCGCGGTAGGCCTTGGGATGGTGGCGGTACTTCCAGTAGGTGCGCGCGAACCGGGGGGCCAGCACGATCAGCACGGGCGCATCGGCAAACCAGTGTTGGCCTGCGGTGAACAACGCCGCCAGCTCTGCCATGGACCGCGCATCGGAAGGCAGGGCGGACACGCCGTGCGAGGCAGGATCGTAGTGATACAGACCCGCCTGGAGACCCTCGACATGCTGCACCAGCAGATACGCTTCGGTGGGATGCAGGCCCCCGGCGGACGGTACGTTCTTTTTGAGAAACACCGCGTCTTCTTCGACCACCTGCCGTCCTGTTTCAGCCAGGGTGCGCTGCAGCAGTCGTGACAGCTCGGCCAGCGGCAGTGGCTGCGCCGTATCGAAGTTGCGGCAGGTGCTGCGCTCGCGCAGGCTGCGGTCGAACGCCTCCTCGGGCTGGCGTGGCAGGCGACGAGGTTCTCCTGCGTGGGGAGCCAACGCGGGCGGTGGCGGCCCAAGGTGTGCACGCAGCCCCGCCGCGGTGTGCAGTCCCGCCGATTCCAGGGCTTTCACGCTGTCCTGGCCCTGCCAGCGGCCCTGCCAATGGAGCATCGCGGCAGGTCCCCACCACGGCACCTGCCGCAGCTGCGCTTCACGTTCAGCCAACGCGTCGCGATCTGCGCCCTGTGCCTGGACCAGCCCGTGCGCCAGCAGGTAGCGCAGATCGCTGTCATCTCCCCCGGCGGGCCGTGGCTCCCATCGCTCCGGGTCGAGACGTCCCAGCAGCAGCACCTGTGACTCATTGAGCTCGACCGGCGCCGGCAGGTGCGGTGCCAGCGCCGTCCAGACACTGCGCAGGGTCATGCCCGTACCACCGGATACCAGCGCGCGCAGATCGAAGGAGGTCTGCTGTCGGGGCTCGAGGTAGAGGGTGCGGCATCGGCGCAGGTGGAGGGTATCGTGCATGGGCAGCCAGAAAGGGAAGCATCGCGTGTTCCAGTGTGTCGGCCGGGATCGCCAAAGATGAAGGCCGATGATCATCGGGCGACTCAAGCGCTTCACGCGCCGGCCGCTATCGATCGCGGCTGTAACGTCAC
>DMZT01000290.1:0-4149 GCA_003484865.1 Stenotrophomonas sp. | reverse complement strand
CGCGGCTGTAACGTCACACCCCGGCCTGCGCGTACGCCCCCTCCTTCCCTCCGCTATCTCCGAGACATCCCACATGACCAGCACTTCTCCGCCGCTTTCCTCCAACGATGCCGTACAGCTGCTGGATCTGCTCAGCAGCGACGATACGTTCCGTACCCTGTTCCAGGCCGATCCCGCCGCCGCGCTGGCGACCATCAGCGCCGAGGCGGGCGCGGCATCGTGCGACTGCGAATCAGGCGGTCCGCTGGCCAGCAAGGAAGAATTCCTGGCCGCTCGTACGCGCCTGCTCGCCCACCTGACCGCCACCAGCTCGTTCAGCTTTCCGCACTGTTTCGTCAGCGGTGACATCGACTCACAACTGCAGCGCAAGCCGCAGCCCTGAGGTCTGGCGGTTACTGCAACGACGTCGCGTCCAGACGTCGTTGTGCGGCCCGGCTGTCATGGACATTCAGCGCCTGCAGGAGATAGGAACCGGCGTTCTCCGCGTAGGCCCTGCCGCGTTGTGTCGCCAGCCAGCGTTGCTCGGCGGCGGCAGCCACCTGGTCCCCGGCGGCCACCAGGCTGTCCTGCAGGGCGACGTGGACCTGGAACAACTCGCTGCCGTCGATGAGCGCGCGCAAGCGCTGCACCGATTGCGCAGCCCGGCCATCCACGCGATCCTGGTTGGCCACCAGCACCGCCACCATCTGCGTTCCACGCGGGTCATCCAGTGCCTTGGCAAGTCGCTGCAGATGCGGCAACTGGCGACGTGCCACGTCATAGAGCTCGGCGCGTTGCGCGAGATAGGCCGAGGCAGCGGCCATGTACAGCCACTCTCCCCGCTCGCCTGCCGCAGGATCGGCCGCCTGCGCGATCATGGTGGCGATAAGCTGCTCATATTCGTGTGCACCGGCCTTTCGCACGGCAATGCTGGCCAGCGAAAGCGACTGCGCCTGGAACATTCCGCAGATCCGCGCGTTGTCACCACAGTGGCGCAGCGCAGCTGCATTGGCCCGCAGTGCCGCCGCCGGCTCGCCCGCGTCCAACGCGACGGCGGTGCCCTCCAGGTGCATGGCAAGATCATCCTCCCGAGCGGCGGCAAGCATGCGCTGGGCGCCCACCAGGTCGCCATGAGCGGCGAGCGCGGCGACCATGTGGCGGTTCACTGACCATTGACCGATCCGTGCGGATTGACGATAGCTGCGCAGTGCCGCATCGGCGTGATTCTGCGCCAGCTCGGCGCGACCGAGCGCCTGCAACGCCATGGCCTGCAACGGGTTCTGTGCGACAGCGGCCTTGCGTGCAGCCTGCTCGGACTCGCTATACCGCCCCACGCTCAGCATGGACCAGGCGTAGTTGGCATGGGCGCCGTGGTAATCGGGATAGAGATCGCCCAAGAGCTTCCACTTTTCGGCCGTGGCGAGTGTTCCGGCGCCGTTGAGATCGGCATCCCAGGCGTCCATGTACAGCCGATCCCGCCCTGACAAGCGACCGGCAGCGCGTTTTGCCGCGGCCATCGATTGCCGGGCCCCTTCGGGATTGCCCCGGCCCCACTGGATGCGCAGCTGTGCCAGGTAGGCGAACGCGAAGTCCGGATCGAAACGCACCGCCTGCCCGAAAAACCGCTGCGCGTCGTCATAGCGTCCATCGCCGTATGCTTTGACGCCCATCGCGTAGGCATGCAGCGCATCCAGGCTGGCCGTCGCCACCTTGGGCAGCGGCATCGAGTCCCGCGAGATGTCATGCATGGCCTCGCCGAGCTCCACGCGCATCTGAGCCACGACGTCATCGGTGGATCCCAGCAGGGATTCCATGCCGCGGCCATCGGCATGGTCGGACCACGCCGTATTGCCGGTGTTGGGATCGATCAGTTCCAGTGAAACACGCAGCCGCCCATGCACTTCGGCCACGGTGGGTACGATCACGGCTCTGGCACCCTCACGCAGCGCGACCTCGATCGCCGCGTCGCGGTCCAGCGCTCCACCTTCGCGACGCATCCGCTCCAGCGTTTCCTGCACCTTCATGTCGCTGAGCACATTGACGTAACGCGACTGCTCCAGAGAAATGCGGAACGCCTGTTGAAGACTGTCGTCCAGCAGTGCATTGCCAGTCAGGTTATGGAGGTTGCCCAGTACCACCCAATCCCGTTCGCCGAAGGCAATGGCCGGCGTCGGGCGTAGAAAGGCCCAGGTGCCGAAGACCATGCCTGCCACCAGCGCCACCTCGGCCAGCAGTGTCATCGGCCGGCGCCACAGCGGCACGGCACGGCGGGCCTTGGGGCTGCCGCGTGGGGCACGCAGCGGCGCAAACTCCGGTTCGCCCACTTCATGGATGTCCTGGCGACCGGGCATGCCCTTGAACCGCCAGCCGCCGTGCGATTTCCACACCAGTCGCTCGCCACGCTCCCCCAGCTCGCCCACCGCGCGATGGGTCAGCGATTCGGCCACGGCCGAGAGCAGGATCTGCCCGGGCCGGGCAAGGGCCATCAGGCGCGCGGCCATCGGCTTGGCCAGGCCCTCGACCTCCAGCGATTTGGCCCCAACCTTGATCGCCTCGGGGCTGTTTTCCCAGGTCAGCACTTCGCCGACGTGCAGGCCCGCGCGTGCGCGCAGCACGATGTTGCGTTGCTTGCCGATCTCCTGCAGGCCGCGCTGGTAATCCAGCGCAAAGCCGAGACCATCGATGGCGCGCTCGAACAACAGCAGCAGGCCATCGGAACGATCGATCAGGCGACCATTCCACTGTTGCTGCAACACCAGCACCAGCCGGTCATGCGCCTGGAACAGCTCGGCCGCCGCCGCATCGCCAATCCGCTCCACCAGGATCAACGAGTCGCACAGATCGGTGAACAGCAGCGCCCGCATCTGCGGGGCCTGGGTCGACGTTCCGTTGTCGCCGTTCATGCCGATCTCCCGATCAGGGTGTGGCGGTCGCTGATCGCGACCAGTGCAATCGGTTGCCGCCCAGCCGTTTGGCCTGGTACAGCGCATTGTCGGCGCGGGCGTACCACTCGCTCCAGTCGGTCTGCGGGTCGATCAGACAGACCCCGATGCTGACCGGGCACACATGCGGCACGCCATGGGCACGGCCGATCAGGCCATGCACCGCGCTGAGAATGAACTCGGCGGCGTGCTGCAGGCTGTCCTGGTCGGCGCTGCGCAGCAGCAGGCAGAATTCGTCGCCGCCCAGCCGGCAGGCCACGTCCGGCTCGGTGGCCACCGAGCGCAGGATGTTGGCCACGCTCTGCAGCACGCGGTCGCCGGCCTGGTGGCCGTGCACATCGTTGACCTGCTTGAACTGGTCGCAGTCGATCAGCAGCAGGCCCTGCGGCGCGCTGTTTTCCTGCGCACGGCAGTCCTGAAGGTAGAGCGCGAGGCCACGCCGGTTGTGCAGGCCGGTCAGCTCGTCGGTGCGCACCAGCTCGCGGGTGTGGGTGAGCTGGTGAGTGGTGACGTAGAGGTTGTCCAGCGCGGTTTCGAGATCGTGGTTGCGGCGGCGCAGCTGGCGGATCAACACCTGCTCGTTGCTCACCACCCGCATGATCGTGCGGCGCAGGAAGTAGGCCAGCAGACCAGGGTCGCGGTCGACCAGACGCTGGAAATCGTCGTGGTCCAGTTCCAGCACGATGCTGTCCTCGACCGCACGCGCGCCGGCCGTGCGCTGGTGGTCGCCGATCAGCAGGCCCAGCTCGCCGAAGAACTCATTGGGACCGAGTGACTTCACGACGAGGTCTTCGCCGAAGTCCAGTTCGATGCAGCCGCTGACGATCACGTACATCGTGTTGCCGGCGTGGCCGCGATGGAACAGATGGGTGCCTGAGGGCAGCTTGCGTTGCCGGCCGAATTCGGAGAACAATGCGGACTCGCCGTTGCTCAGGATGGCGTGCACGATCTCAGCCATCGCCTTGCGGTCGATGTCTGGTTCCTGTTCGCACATGATCGCCGCCGCACCCTTGCCGGTCATTTCCGAACACCCGCTTTTCAGCGTCCCCCTGGTGAGCGATGGAGGATAGCACTCCTCAAAACTGTGCGCCCTATCCCATTTCCGACTTTTACCCCCCAAGATCGTGAAAACACGCGCGTTCTACCGCGTGTGACGATGTGAAGAGCCGGGTCCGGAGTCGACACAGGGCGGCAGGTCCCCCGACCGGCCGCCCTGATGGCCTTCCCT
>DMZT01000289.1:14248-14526 GCA_003484865.1 Stenotrophomonas sp. | reverse complement strand
GCATCGGCCTGTCCGGCGGTGAACATCACGCCCACGCGGCCCCGGCCGTTATCGAACACGCCCACGTCGGCACCCAGCTGCAGGCGCGAGCGCTGCACGCGCAGGTCCAACTGGTCCTGCACCGCGGACAGGTGGCTGTTGGTGGCATCCACCCGCGCCCAGCCACGCACGCCCTCGGCCGTTGCTTCGCCGCCCTGGCGGTCGCGCCACTGGTGGCGCAGCAGCTGGTCCATGGCGAACTGGTTGGCCAGGTAGGCACCGGCTTCCGGGCGCAGCAC
>DMZT01000289.1:7096-14045 GCA_003484865.1 Stenotrophomonas sp. | reverse complement strand
CCGGCTTCCGGGCGCAGCACCGGGGTGGGCGGGTCAATCGGATCAATCGGATCAATCGGGTTGCACTCGGGCAGGGTCGGGTCGGCCAGGCACGGGTCCGGCGCGGTGGCCAGTTCCGAGCGCAGGTACCAGTTGCCGTTGGCGTCCTTCACCAGCGAATACTCGTACTGCCCACCCACCGCACGCCCGACCAGGTCGAACTGCGCATTGGACGCACCGCCGATGTCGATCAGCTCGATACCACGATCGGTCTTCGCGCCGGTGCCGCCGGCGTTGCTCACCCGCACGTTGGCCTGCCCATTGGCATCGCCGGTGATGACCAGCCGGTCACTGGCCGAACGGTCGTCGCCGAGCTGGGTGTTGAAGGCCAGCGTGCCGCCATCGCCGGTGAACGTATCGACGGTGAGGGTGTTGAACGTGGTGCCGTCGCCCATCCCGATGGTGCCGGTGCTGCCCAGCGCCAGCCGGCCGACGTTGCTGTCGCCGGTCAGCAGCCAGGTGCTGTCGCCGTCGATGCTGGCGGAGGTGACGTTGAAGAAGCGGCCGTCGATCTGCGCCTTGTTGCGCAGCACGACATCCAGCGATCCCGTGACGGTCGCCGCATCGAAGGTGATATTGCCCGCCAGGCGGGAATCGTCGACGGTGAAGCTGACATCGGTCTGCTCGGGGCTCCGGATGATGTCGTCGCCGACCCGCAGCAGGTTTCCGTCGCCGCCGATCAGTCGTGAATGGTTGGCGACGGTGATGTCGTAGCGGTTTGCCTCCAACGGCATGACCTGGATCGCGGCACCCCGACCGGATTCCAGCGTCGCGTTGTCGATGCCCAGGCGCAGGCTGCCCGCCGGATTCGCTTCACCCCACAGCATGGCGCCGACGTTGGCAGCGGTGATATGCGAGCCATTGATGATGTCCATCTGACCCATCTGCAACCGCACACCCAAGCCGCTGTTGTAGGGCCTGCTGGTGTCCGGTGCGTCCTCGACGCGGAGGGTGGTGCCACTGATCCACGCATAGGGATTGCGCGCCCCGGCGCCGCCGGGACCGGCAGCCAGATCCACGCCTATGGCCTTGCGTTCGGTGGGCCGCAGGCCCGCGGTCGTGACAATGACCTCGCTGTCGCGCAGGTACGCCTCGGTGCTGAAGGCCCGAAGCGAAATTCCGCCCAGGATACGGCTGTTGTCAGCGCCCAAACGAGCGTTGCCGTAGAGCGTGATGGCATCCTGTGCGGTACCGCTGCGGGTTACCTCGGCACCACGTTCGAGCGTAACGGTGGAGGTGCCGTCGGCGACAATCTGCAGCGTCTTTCCAGCGGCCACCGCCAGCTGCGAGTCATTGATCAGGCTCCATGCTTCCAGCGGATCGGTCGGACCGACGATGGCACTCTGGTCGTCAAGATCACCGGCCAGGGCCACGCCCATGGGCAGGGCGGTCAAGGCCAGCAGCAACCCGTGTGCAAGCGGGCGCAGGGTCGGGCGGACATTCGAGCGGAGGTTCGAGCGTGCAGGAGAATTCATGGTCACGTCCTTTCAAGGGGAAACATCGGCCACGTCGCTGTGTTGAGACGGTTACGGATTCACCTGTACGACGATTTATGCAGTGAATGTGAAACCGGGGTGAGCGGGGGCATCGCAGCGCGTGTGGATCGGGTTGGCTGAAAGTCTCGTCGAACGGCGTTCGGCATCCCATGCAACTAGTTGCAAATGCAGGAGGTGACGATTGTTCGGACGGTTTTGATTCAGGCTGTCGATCGTGTGATTGATCGCCCAAGCTGACATTGCTTCTGATCACTGTCGCTTAGAGCACTACGTCTTAGATCTGTACGACGCTTACAACAATTTGCATGGTGCGCTATCACTCCGATAGTCAGGATCACTCGGCATTTGCCAGGAGCATCCCTATGCGCTTTATCCATCCACGTCATAAAACACTCGCGCTTGCCATGAGCGCTGTACTTTTCGCCGCGCACCCGGCCATGGCCCAACAGGTCATCGCCGACGGCGATGATCAGACACCCGCTACCGGCGACTATCACACCACCGATCCTGCCGATCCGGGCACTACCGCAGGCCATGCCTTCATGGCCCGCAACGGCGGCAGCATCGTGCCGTCGGGCGAGGTCAACCTGCGCACCGAAGGCCAACGTGCATCAGGGGCACGCGTAGAGGGCGCTGGGAGTCGTATCGCGTTGCGCGCTGGTAGCGCGGTCACCACCGGCTACGGTGCCGCCGGCCTGGCCGCCCATGACGGTGGCGGACTGGACCTGCGAGGCACCCGTATCGAGACCAGTGGTACTGCGGCCAGCGGCATCGAACTGGGCAACGGCAGCCTGATCGCCGACAACGTCCACATCACCACCCGTGGTGGTCTGTCCCACGGCGTGGCGCTGCGTGAGGGCAGCGCGGAGCTGCGCAACAGCGTGATCGAGATCCACGGCACCAGTGCCAATGGCCTGTTCGTTGCCGGAGGCACCCTGCTGGCCGAGCGCGTGCGTATTGAACACGCCGGCGGCGGTGCGGCGGTATGGATAGAGCCGGGGAGTACCAACGATGTGACCCTGCGTTCGGTACAGATCAACGGAAACGGTGCTGGCTCCACCGGCATCCTTGCCGGACGTGGAAGCGTCGTGGAGCTGGAAGACGTGGACATCAACCTCACCCACGAACGCTCCGGTGAGGGCATCCTGGTGGGCGGCGATGTGGTGGTGCGCGGTGGTCGCATCCACGCCGGTGGCAGCAACGCAACCGCGCTCAGCTATGGCGCGAGCGGCGGCAGTGTCGCACTGGACGGCACGCAGGTTCATGGCCACACAGGCGTGTTCATGATGGAGGGGGCCGCGCTGGACATGCGCAACAGCGTACTCACCAGCGTGAGCACCGGCATCAACATCAACCAGCGCAATGCCACCGCGCGCGTGGAAGGGTCTTCCATCACCACACGGAATGGTGTGGGCATCCTGATGTTCAACGACGCGCAGTTGGAGGTGGTCGGTTCGCGCATCAGCGCCGACGGCGAGCTGCATCAAGCGGTGTCGGTGCTGGGCGGAGCGGCTACCCTGCGCGACAGCGCGCTGCGTACCGGCGGTAGAAACGGGCACGGGCTTTATGTGGAGGGCTCCGGCACGCCGGCCCCGGTAGCCCATGCGCAGGCCGTCGATATCCTCACCGAGGGCAACGGTGCCATCGGCGCCATCGCCCGGCTCGGTGGCAGCGTGCACCTGGCCGACACCGTGGTCCGCACCACCGGTATCAGTTCGCACGGTGTGCTGTCGGGCGGCCGTGGCGAGATGACGCTGCGCGATACGCACGTACGCACTGAAGGCGCGGGCGCCTGGGCGGCGGTGATCAATGACAACGGCCGCATGCAGATCGACGGTGGCTCGCTGGTGAGCGCGCAGCACGGCGGCGTGTGGCTGCGTAGCAGCCGCGATGCGGGGCTGACATTGGACAATGGCGCACTGCTGTCCGGGGGCAATGGCACCGCACTGTCGCTGGACGCCGCGGTGAGCGGTCGCTTCGACGTACGGCTGGAGAACGCCGCGCAGATGCAGGGTGACATTGTCATCACCCGCGAAGACCTGGAGAACGGGCTGGTGCCGCAATCGCAGGTGCAGGTCAGCCTGGCCGGTGGCTCGCACTGGTGGGGCAGCAGCGACCTCGTGGAGCACATGGAACTGGACGGCGGCAGCCAGTGGACCCTGCGCGGTGACGCACGCGTGGATGCGCTGACGATGCGCGACAGCACGCTGGCCCTGTCCGATGGGCGTGCTGCGGTGGGCACCCTGCTCACCGTGGACGGCGACCTGCACAGCGATGGCGGCACCTTCCTGTTTCACGGTGCGCTGGCGGGCGATGACACCGTGATCGACCGCCTGCACGTGCGCGGCGATACCAGTGGCGACGCCAGCCTGCGCGTGCAGAACGTCGGTGGCGTGGGTGCACCCACCGAAGATGGCATTCAGCTCATCCAGGTCGACGGTGCATCGCTGGGGCGTTACGCCTTGGCGGGGCGTGCGGTGGGCGGCTCGTACGAGTACTTCCTTTTCCAGGGCGGCATCGCCGATCCCAGCGATGGCCAGTGGTACCTGCGCTCGCAATGGTTCGACCGCTGTCAGGACGATCCCACCTCTCCGGGCTGTGTCACCGAACCGGATCCAACGCCGGGCCCGGACCCGGAAGAAGGGGGCGATGGTGGTATTCCGATCACGCCGCCGGGCCGGGTGCTGCGCCCGGAAGCCGGCGCCTACCTGGCCAACCAGACCGCCGCCAACGGTATGTTCCAGCATCGCCTGCATGACCGCATCGGCGCGCCGGGCCTTGCCGAGGGCCGCGGTGCGTGGGTGCGCGTCGGCCGCCGGCAGGCCGACTTCCAGGCGGTAGGGGGCCAGTTGGCCGTGGACGGCACCACGTCGCTGCTGCAGGTGGGCAGCGACCTCTGGCAGCGCAATGGCAGCACCTTGGGCGTGATGCTGGGCAGCGGCCGGGCCGACAGCACCGTGGTCTCGCCCCTCACCGGGTACACCGCCACGGGACGTGTGCGGGGCAATGCGGTGGGTGTGTATGCCACATGGCAGCAGCAACCGGGCAGCAGCCAGGGCGCTTATGTGGATGCCAGTGTGCAGGCGGGCCGTTTTGACAACCGCGTGGAGGGCGTAGACCTGCCGCGCGAGCAGTACGACACCCGGGTGATCACTACGTCGGTCGAAGGCGGCTACACCTTCACCATCTGGCAGGGACCGCACGCCAACCTGTACGTGCAGCCGCAGCTGCAGGTATCGCACGTGGATTACCGGGCAGACGGTCACGTGGAAGCCAACGGCACCCGGATCGACACCGCCGACGCGGATGGCATCAGCGGCCGCCTGGGCGTGCGCGTCTTCGGCCACGATACCCGTGCGGGCAACGTGGTGCAGCCGTACATGGCGGTGAACTGGCTGCGTGGACCGCGCACCAGCACGCTCGCATTCAATGGCGAAACCCTGGGCGCAGACATGCCGCGCGACCGCTATGAAGTGCAGGCCGGTGCCGAGCTGAAGCTGGGTCAGCGCTGGTCGGCCTGGGGCGGCATGAGCGTACAGCGTGGCGACCACGCCTACCGCAACGTGGGCGGACAGCTGGGCATGCGCGTGCGCTGGTAAAAAAAAGAGCCGGGTAATGCCCGGCTCCTTCGGGTTACACGTACTGCATCCAGTATCCCGTGCCGCAGAAACGTAGAGCCGGCTTTGCCCGGCTGCTGCTTGAGGATGTTGCCGCCTGCGCGTCCAGCGGTCCGCTGGGCGCAGTGGTGTACGGCGATCAACCATATCGATGCAATCGATAGATATTTGCATTTGCAACTAATTGCATGGCCGCTCTGGGGGAGAGTGCACAGACTGTGCGCTCTCCAACGCGAGCTGCGTCATGCCACGCTTCCTCATTGCCCTGCTGTTGTCCACGCTCTGCTTGCCGGCCGCCGCCGCGACACCGCAGATCAGCGTCGGGCCGCTGTTCGACTACCTGGAACCCACCCACAGCAACCTGCTCAAGCGCATCCGCAACACCGGTGACGCCACGGCCTACGTGCGCGTGGAAGTTACCCAGATGCACTTCGATGCGGAAGGACAGGCCAGTGAAACGCCGGTGGACGGCGCGGCGTTGGTACGCAACGCCCCTGGCGCGCACGGTGTCATCGCCAGCCCCAGCCGCCTGATCATTGCCGGCAACGGCCAACAGGCCACGCGCCTGGTCTATCGCGGCGCACGTGACCAGGAACGTTATTACCGGTTGCGCTTCATCCCGGTGGCACCCAGTGCAGAGGAATTCTCGCTCAGCGAAGAACAGGCGCAGGAAGCGGCGGAATTGAACGCGTCCATCCGCATGTTCACCGGCTACGGCACGATCCTGTTCATCGCGCCGGAACACGCGCACTACGACACCCGCCTGCAGGATGGCCGCGTGTACAACCACGGCAACGCCACCGTGGTGCTGGACAACCTGCGCCAGTGCGAGCGCGCCCGCCCGGACACCTGCACGCCCGGCATCATCGTCCACGTCCGGCCCGGGCGCTCCTACGCGCTGCAACTGGCCGACGGCCGATTCCTCCGCTACGACCTGAAGGAGGGCGACAGCCAGCGCGGTATCGATTCGCGCCGCTGACCGTTCCGTTCCTCCCGCTGTTCATGCCCCATCGGGTCCGCCAGGCACCCGCAGGGGGTGCTGTGCCCATGTCCTGGCGTCTTGTATCCATCCACTCTTCCTGGAGCAACACCATGTCCTTGAAAACCTACGCGTTGGCGGCCGCCACCGCCGCGCTGCTGGCCCCGGCGCTGAGCCACGCCGCCATCGAAACCAAGTCGATCACCGTGAACGTCACGGCCGACGTGCCCAACACCGCCGGTCTGCAGGTATCCACGCCCGATGGCTGGGAAGGCCTGCCGCAGAACCTGCCGTGGGATACCGCGCGACAGGTACTGGGTGAACTGACCGGCCGTGTCATCAACGTCAAGTCGTCGGCCGCCATCACCGCCTACCTGTCGGCCCCGGCCCAGATGGCGTCGGCTGCCGATGTCGTGGACCTGGTGGTGAAGCTGGACAACGTGGCCGTGCCGGTTGCGGGCGGCGTGAAGCTCACCGTCGCCAACCCGGCGCAGGCGGCCGCTGGCAAATCGCTGGCCTTTGCCATCGCCCCGACGGTGCCGACCGGTGGCTACAAACAGGGCAGCTATGGCGGCCAGTTCCACATGATCTTCGAAAGTGATATCGCCGATCCGTGAGCCCTGCAGGCGTTCCCTGCCGCATCCACCGATGCGGCAGGGAGGCCGGAGAACGCACCATGTTTCCCAGGCGCCCTCGCGCATGCCCGCCCTTGGCCCGGTTGACCGTCGCCATCGGTGCCATTGTCGTTGCCGCGTCCTCGCAGGCCGGGGGCCTGGCACCGGATGAGCTGCCCAGCCTTCTGGAACAGCGCGAGCGCA
>DMZT01000289.1:0-6933 GCA_003484865.1 Stenotrophomonas sp. | reverse complement strand
TCCGCGTGGAGCTGGACGGGCAGTACCTCGGCGATGCCGAGGTGGTGCTGCACGACGACAACCGCGTGCAGGTGGTGGACTTCGTCGACAGCCATGACAGCCGCCTGCCACCCAGTGAGCGTGCACGCTGGGCGACGCAGCTGGCCGAGCCGTTGCCACTGGGCGTCTGCCACGAGGCCTGCCGCGGGCTGTCGGCGCTGCATTACAGTCTCTCCAATTCGCTGCTCAGCCTGCTTACCCCGGGCGGCGCGCGGGGCGAGGACCGCCACGTTGCCCAGCCCGAGGGGGGCAGCCGTGGCCTGATCCTGCGCAACAGCCTGGCCGTGCACGGGGGCCAGGACCAGTCCACGGCCACCCGCTACAGCGCCGAGCTGCGTGGCAGCCTGGGGCGCTGGAGCACGCTGGGCAGCTACCAGTACCACGCGCAGCCCGGCCGCGCCGACCACTACCTCAGCGCGTTGTATGCACAGCGCGAGCTGGGCGACCACTTCGTGCGCGCCGGCTACTTCCTGCCCACCTTCGAAGGCGTGATCCGCCAGCCGCGCGCACCCGGTACGCAGAACGACACTGCGTTGGGCGTCATGGTCGGCTCGTCGGACATCCTGCTGGCCGATACCCGCAGCGCCAGCATGTACCCGGTCCATGTCACCGCCAGTCGCGACGGGGTGGTGGAGGTCCTGCGCGATGGCGTGCTGTTGTCCACCCAGGCCGTCAGGCCGGGGATCCAGGAAATCGATACACGGCGCTTGCCGGGCGGTATCTACGAGGTGGACCTGCGCGTGGTGGTGGACGGACGCGAAGCCTCGCGCGAGGCGGCCACCATCCACAAGCCCAGCCGCTGGCGCGACCCGACGCGGCGCTGGCGCTACAGCGCGTTCGCCGGCCAGCAGCGCGGCCTGCTCGGCAGCAGCAGCGATGCGGACAGCGGCAAGGTGGCCGCCGGCGCGGTGGTCAATTACCTGGTGCATCCGCGTGCGGTGGCCGGTGCCACCGTGCAGCAGATCGGGCAACGCCGTGCGGCCGGGCTGTCGATGGACTGGCAGGCCAGCAGTGCGCTGAGTGCTTACACCAACCTGTACACCGCCACAGACAGGGGGCGCGGCCTGGACCTGCAGGGCCTGTATCGCTACCGGGCCGGGTCGGTCGTGGCCAGTCACGCGCGCAGTTGGGCCGAACAACGCCACCGCGTGGCGCCAGGCGCCGGGCTCGCGCCGCGATGGGAACGCCAAGGCGGCTGGCAGGACACCACGGCGGTGTCGATCACCCACCGTTTCAGCCACCGCGATACGGCCAGCGTGCGTATCGCGCGCTCGAGCGGATTCACCCGTGGCACCGGCATCGACGTGTCCTACGGCCGCCGCGAAACACTGTTCGGGCGACATGACGTGAACTGGCGCGTATCCGCCCACGACCGTCCGGGCAATCGCCATACCGGCTACCACCGCCAACGCGGCATCGACCTGACGGTGAGCCTTGCGCTCGGCAGTGATCGCCGCAGCTACAGTGGCAGCCTGGGCAGCCGAACCGGGGACAACGGGCAGCGCGACGGGTACCTCGCCGCCACCGTCAGCCAGCACCTGGATGGCCCGGTGCTGCGCAGCGTGACCGGCACCGTGGGTGCGGACCGCGGCGGCGTAGGCGCCGGTGCCGGTGCCTACCTGCAGCATGCAGTGCTGGAAGGTGATGCGCAGCTGTACCGCGCGGCGGGCAGCGGCCAACTGAGCGGCAGTGCCAACCTGGACAGCACCGTGGCGTTCGGCGGCGGCCACGTGGCGGTCATTGGCCAGGGCCGCAGCGGTGCGGTGGACACCGGCATCATCGTGGACGTGCGCAGCGACGTCCCCGATGTCGTTCTGCGCGCCGACGACAGCCGCAGCGGCAGCGTGGTGCTGCGGCCGGGCCGCAACTTCGTGCCGGTCAGCGCCTACCGCGCCGGCCAGGTGCAGATCGATTTCGACGGCCGCATGGCCCCGGCGGCCACCCTGCAGCCGGCCGCGCTCGACTACCACCTCAACAAGGGCGGGGTGATGCACGCCACGGTGGATGTGCTGCGCACCTTCACCGTATTGGGCCAGGTCGTGGATGCCGATGGCTGCGGGGTGCGTGGCGTGCAGGTGATCAACCACGCCGGGCGCAGCGTGAGCCAGGACGATGGATTTTTCACCCTTGAACTGAGTGCACGCGCGCCGGTGGTGGAACTGCGCTACCCCAACCTCACCCGCTGTGAACTGGTGATGGAGCAGGCCAGCTACCCGCGCGAAGGCGACCTGTTGATGGTGGGCGGGGTGCGCTGCCCGCCGCCGGTTGCCGTGCAGTGAATCGCCCCCTTCCCCCAGGCCTGCAGGTTGCCGCCATGAAATGTCTCCCGTTGCTGATGCTTGTCCTGTTCGCGCTGCACGCCACCCCGGTGGCCGCCCAGGTACGCGAAGTGACCGTCACCGGCCAGTTCAGGCCGAACGCGTTGAACCCCGGCAATACGGCATTCGAAAACACCACGCCACGCGGCGCCTTCTGCAATTGGCGGCCAACGCAATGTGCCCAGAAGGGGGCCTACATCTTTGATCTGGGGGGAGGGGAGTACTGGCGCAAGTCGGGCCCGCAGACCGGCACGGCGCAGCGCGACACGACGTATGTGCGCTTTCCGGCGCCACGCATCATCACGTTGCAGGATGTCAACACCGGGCGTACGTTCGACGCGGAGATCAGCTTTGTCGCCATTTCCCTGCGATTGAACTTCGGGCGTGGGGCGGATCCGTGGTACCACGGCATCAGCGGCGGCTGCACCGCGATCCGGGGTGCCGGTGGGGTCGGCTGGTCCAATGGCGGCTGGGGCGTCCGTGATCCGGGCAACCCACAGGCGTGTTACAGCAACCAGGGAAGGGGGGGGCGTACCTACGCCTACCGCAACGTCGGCATCGGCATTCAGGTGGCACTTCCCAATGCGATGACCCTGCAGGATGGCCGCTATACGGCGCAGGAAACCTGGACCACCGGTGGCGCCGATGCCGACATCGACCTGGGCGACAACATCACCGGCACCACGGCGATCCGGATGAACTTCGTCTTCGATGTGATACATGATTTCCAGGTGCGCTTTGCCAGCGAAACGCCGCGCGTGCCACTGGTGCCGGACGGCGGCTGGTCGCAGTGGATCAACCATGGGAAGGTGCCCGCACGGCTGCGCCAGGCGCTGCCGTTCCACCTCACCTCGTCGATGGATTTCAGCATGAAGCTGCGCTGCGAACATGCAGCCGGCAGTGGCTGTGGCATCCGCAATGCAGCCGATGACGTGGTGGTGCCCGTGGACGTGGACGTGACCATTCCGGGCATGCGCAATCTGAAGGACGGACGCCCCGCACAGGACACGCCGCTATCGGCCGACGACGCGCTCGCGCCGCGCTTCAGCCCCGAGGGGTACCTGATGCAGCGCCGCTCGACGCTGCGGTTCACGGCCAACCGCGCCGCCGTGGAGACGATCGTGCAGCTGCCCGGCTCGCGCTGGGACGGGCAGATGACCGTGGTGTTCGACGCGAATCCTTGAGTCGACCCCACTACCCGCTGCATCCCGTTCGGTCGCTGCCCTCCCGCCAATGGGCAGGGAGGTTTAGATAGGGCCTGCGAATACGCAGCCGCAGGCCAACCCATACCGCAGCGAAACGACGGCGCGCGCTGTCGCGTTTGCCCTTTGAAGCGCATCCCCCCTTACCGTGATGCTGTGGGTCACCTCACCTCGGCTGCCCACATGCGCACGCTTGGATGCTCCCACAATCCCGCCATTGACGGCATGCGCGCGCTCGCCGTGCTGGCCGTCATCGTCTTCCATGTCGATGCCCCGCTGCTGCCGGGCGGCTTCACCGGTGTGGATCTGTTCTTCGTCATTTCAGGCTTCGTGATCAGCCAGTCCCTGGCGGCACGGGGTGACACGCCACCGGGTACGTTGCTGCTCGATTTCTATCGTCGCCGCGTGCTGCGCCTGTTGCCCGCGCTGCTGCTGATGCTGGTGGTCACGTTCGTGCTGTCGGCGTTGCTGATTCCGCGGGCATGGCGCAATGAACAGTTCGACCAGACCGGCATGGCCGCGCTGCTTGGCCTGAGCAATATCGTGCTGGCGGGGCAACAGGACAGCTACTTCTCGCCCGGTGCAGACCTCAATCCGTTCCTGCATACCTGGACATTGGGCGTGGAGGAACAGTTCTACCTGGTCTTTCCCGTGCTGTTCATCGCCTGGATGCGCGGTCGCCAGCGCTTCCCTTCGTTGCGCTGGCTGCTTCCGGTCGTGTCGCTGGTGTCTCTGGTGCTGGCGGCATGGCAAAGCCGCGTTGCGCCCACCACTGCCTTCTATCTGCTGCCCGCGCGCTTCTGGGAACTGGCCGCTGGCGCGCTGCTGTATCAATGGATGACGGCCCGTGGCGGTGCGCCGCGCGGACGTTGGCTGACATGGCCAGGGGGGGCGCTGTTGGGCGCAGGCGTGGTGCTGGCACCGTCGCTGCCGCTGCCCTTCCCGGGGGTGGCCCTCACGGTGATCGGCGCGCTGCTGCTGCTTGCCGCGGTGTCTGCCGAGGGTGCCGCCACGACCGGGTATGCGCGGTTGCTGTCATGGGGGCCGCTGACCTACATGGGCCGCATCTCGTACTCGCTCTACCTCTGGCATTGGCCCCTGCTGGTCCTGCTGCGTTGGACCTACGGCCTTCAGGGGGCAGCGCTGTGGCTGTACCCGATCCTGCTTCTGCTGGTGGCCTCGGCCTCCTACCGCTGGGTGGAAACGCCGCTGCGCCGCGCCCCCGCGCTGGCGGCAAAGGCCCCCGCCAAGGTGCTCGCGATGGCGGTGCCGGTGGTGGCCGGCGCCGCGTTGCTGGCCTGGAGCATGGTGAACTTCCACGAGCAGATATCGCTCAGCAGCACCCGCGACGGCGACGCGTGGCAGGCACGCAAGTACCCGGCGTGGCGACCGCTTGACCCCGTGGACGCGCCCGGGCTGGCCGGCCGCCGCCTGTTCGTCGCCGGTGACTCGCATGCCGCCGCGTATCGCACCCTGACGTCGATGGTGGCGCGGCAGACCGGCATGGAGGTGCGCCAGGACGATCAGGGTGGGTGCGGCATCGTCAATCTGCTGCGCGCGGCCCCGGCCGACTGCCGGTCCTTCGCCGAGCGGGCGCTGTCGCGCATCGAGGCGCAGGCGCGACCGGGCGACATCGTGCTGCTGGCATCGCTGCGCATGCCCGAGCTGCGCGGCCGCGACTGGGGCAATGGCGATGCGGTGGTGTTCCAGCAGATGCTGGCAGAGCGCACGCCGTCCGATGCCGCCGCTGCGCGCGCCGAGGCGGAGCGGGTGCTGGACCGGCTGCAGCGGCTGGGCGTGCACGTGGTGGTGGATGCGCCGTTGCCGCTGTTCAAGGCGGGGGCGTATCGCTGCACGGACAGATTCAACCGGATGAATCCAGCCTGCGCCGGCGGGCTGGACATGGCGCGCGCCGACCTGGAGCTGCTGCGTGCACCGCAGCTGGAACTGCTGGCCGCGCTGAGCGACCGCTATCCGTCGTTGCACGTCTGGGATCCGCTACCGCTGTTGTGTGGCGCGCAGACGTGTTCGGCCATGGACGGTGACCAGCCGCTGTTCTTCGACAACGATCACCTGAGCGGTCACGGAAACCGCGTACTGCTGCCGGATTTCCGCACCACGCTGATCGACATCACCCAGCGCGCACCACGCACCGTAGAGCCGGGCTCTGCCCGGCTGCCGTAGAGCGGGGCGCCATCCGGCTGCCATCCGCGCCCGCGGCATGAACCCGCATCACCCCGGCGGCAGCACCTTGCCCGGGTTGAGGATGCCGTCCGGATCCAGCGCGTGCTTGATCGCCCGCATCGCCGCCAGCGTGGCGGGGGAGAAGGCCTGGGCCATGAAATCGCGCTTGGCCAATCCGATGCCATGCTCGCCGGACAACGTGCCGCCGAGTGCCAAGGTCAGTTCAAAGATCTTCGGCAGCGCGGCATGCGCGCGCGCGTTCTCGTCGGCGTCGTCGGGGTGGTACAGGATGTTGACGTGCAGGTTGCCGTTGCCGGCATGGCCGAAGGTGACGATGGTCAGCGTGTACTCGCGCGCCAGCGCCTGCACGCCGGCCACCAGGTCCGGAATACGCGACACCGGCACCACCACGTCTTCGTTGATCTTGCCCGGGGCGATGCTGCGCAGCGCAGGCGACAGCGCCTTGCGCGCGGCCCAGAGTTTCTCGCGTGCGGCCCCTTCCATCGCCACGTCCAGCGCCAGCAGGCCGTCGCCCTCGGCGGCGGTGGCCAGTGCCTGCAGCAGGTAGGGCAGCGTGTCGTGGTCGCCGTCGGCTTCCACCAGCAGCATCGCGCCGGCCTCGGGCACGTCGGCGCCATTGCGACGCAGCAGCGCCAGGCTGCGCGCGTCCATGAATTCCAGCCGCGTGGGCACCACCGGTTGCGCCATCAGGCGCGACACGGCTGCGGCGGCGGCATCGGCATCGCGGTACAGCACGCGCAACCCGGCCTGGGCGACCGGCAGCGGGGTGAGCTTGAGCGTGGCTTCCACGATCAGCGCCAGCGTGCCTTCGCTGCCGACCAGCAGGTGGGTGAGGTCGTAGCCGGTGGCGTCTTTGGTGTAAGCGCCGCCGCAGTGGATGAGGTCGCCTGCGCCGGTGACCGCCACCAGGCCGAGCACGTTGTCGCGGCTGGTGCCGTACTTCACCGCGCGCGGGCCACCGGCATTGCACGCCAGGTTGCCGCCGATGCTGCAGATGTCCGCGCTGGACGGGTCCGGTGCCCAGAACAGGCCGTGCGGCATCAGCGCCTGCTGCAGGTCGCCGTTGAGCACGCCCGGTTCGACCACCGCGCAGCGGTTGCCGGGCTGGATGTCGAGGATGCGCGCCATGCGCGCGAACGACAGCACGATGCTGCCGTTGACCGGCACCG
>DMZT01000291.1:2094-3349 GCA_003484865.1 Stenotrophomonas sp. | reverse complement strand
ACGGCAACGGCAACGGCAACGGCTGAGGCGCTGGGGTCCGGGTGATGAGGGTTTGGGACGACGCGGGTGGGGTATCGGGACCCGCTGCAAGTACATCCCTGTAAGCTCGTGTGTTGCCATCCATGGCAACACACGGTCCCGATACCCCACCCGCGTCGTCCCCCCGACACTGGGTCGGTGCGCAGAGGGGAAACGCGTCGCGCGTTTCGAGATTCGCGAATGACGTCTGGTTTCTACGGATGCGTCATTACGGCCACTGCATTTCACCCTTGGCGACCTTCGCGCTCAGTTCCAGTGAACTCTCGCCCGCCAGATTCGGATAGCGTTTTTTCATCGCGGCAATCAGTGCGTTGGCGTCTTTGCTGCGTGCGGTTTCTTCGTCGAAGGCGCGGATGTAGTCGGCGGTGAAATCCACTGTGCTGATGTCCAAGGCGGCATCGGCTGCGTAGTGGCCGGGGATGACGCGGGCGGGGTTCAGGGTTTTGATCGTGGCCAGTGTCTGCAGCCAGTGGGCGTGCGATTGGGCGCTTTGGGTGTCGGCCATCCAGACGTGTTCGCCGGCGACGATGGGGATGCCGCCGAGGACGGTGCGCAGGGCGGGGATCCACAGGACGGTGCGGTCCGGGGTGGGGCCGGTGAGGCCGATGATCTTGATCGGTTGGCCTTCGAGGGTGAGGGTGTCGCCGTCCAGGGGGGGGGGGATGACGATGCGGCTGGGCTTGGCTGCGCCCATCTGCGGGCCCCAGTAGGCGAGTTTGGCGGCCTGGGTGGCATTGATGTGGGCGACGGTGGAGGGGGTGGCGAGGATGCGGGCGTCGGGGAAGGCGTCCTGCAGCGTGGCCAGGCCGAAGTAGTAGTCGGGGTCGCCGTGGCTGATGTAGATCGTGGTCAGCCGTTTGCCGGAATCGCGGATGCGCTGGACGAGTTGCGCGGCATCGGTGGCGGCGAACTGGGCGTCGACCAGGATGGCGTCGTGGCGGCCGGTGATCAGGGTGGACGCGACCGAAAACAGCGCCTTGTCGCCGGGGTGGTAGGGCTGCACCTGCAGCGCGTGGGCTTCGGCTGTGGCCGCAGCGGCGTGGCTGATGGCCGGTGGGCTCATGGCGAGCGCGGTACCGAGCGTCAACGCCAGGGCCAGGGTCGTGCGGGAAACGTTCTGCATTTCAAGAAGTCCTGTGCAGCGCGGCCCCGGTATCACACCGGGGCGGGACGGCCCGGACATGACACCGGGGGGAACGGCCCCGACATGACACCG
>DMZT01000291.1:0-1869 GCA_003484865.1 Stenotrophomonas sp. | reverse complement strand
GCCCCGACATGACACCGGGGGGAACGGCCCCGACACGACACCGGGGCGGGACGGCCCCGACATGACACCGGGGCCGGTAGAGCCGACCGTTGGTCGGCTGCGTCCAGATCGGCGGCCTGGTCAGTACGCAACCGTGGCGATCTGCCGCACGTATTGCGGGGTTTCGATTTCGCTGACGAAGGCGTCGGCGTAGTCGGCGTAGCTGATCCGGCTGTGGCCGTCATCGCCGACCAGGAAGTTCTTCGCCTGGGTGCGGAAGCCGCCGCGCTGCGGGCCGGGGCCGATTTCGGCGGCGGGGGAGTAGAACGTCCAGTCGAGGTCGTCGACGGCGCGGAGCTGCTTGAGCGTCTCGCGGGCGGCAAGGGCGACCGGCTTGTAGGCGTCCGGGAAGCCCTCGGTGTCCACCAGCTGCACACCGGGGGCGACTTCCAGGCTGCCGGCGCCACCGACCATGATGAAGCGGGGAACGCCGGCCTGGCGCGCCGCGGCGACCAGGGCGGCACTGGTCGTGGTCACCGTGGTGGGGGCATCGCCCGGGCGCGGGCCGAAGGCGCTGGCCAGGACGTCGTGACCGGCGATCACAGCGGCCAGGGCATCGATGTCGTCCAGCGCGGCCACGGCCAGCTGCGCGCCGTCCAGTTCCGCCGGGAGGTCAGTCTCACGGCGGACGATGGCGGTGACCTGGTGGCCGCGGGCGAGGGCCTGGCGGGTGATTTCACGGCCGATGTTGCCGGTGGCACCAACGAGAGCGATTTTCATGGGGGACGTCCGTTGAGGAAGGAAGGCCAGCGTATGCCTCTGGAATCGAACGAAAAACCGCGTATAACGGCCTAATTTGTTGCACGGATCGATCAAATGGACCGGATGACTGCCATGAACGTGTTCGTCGAGGTGGCCGAGCGTGGCAGCCTGACCGCTGCGGCCGAGGCGCTGGAGATGTCGCGGGCGATGGTGACGCGCTATCTGGCCGAGGTGGAGCGCTGGCTGGGGGCGCGTCTGCTGCACCGGACCACGCGCCGGATCAGCCTGACGGGGCCGGGAGAAGCGGCGCTGCTGCGCTTCCGGCAGATGCTGGCGATCGGCGATGAGCTGCGCGGGGAGCTGGCCACGGACAATCCCGAGCCGCATGGCTTGCTGCGGGTCACCGCGAGCGTGTCGTTCGGGCAGAACCATCTGGCGGCGGCGGTGGCCGAGTTTGTCAAACGGCATCCGCTCACACGCGTTGAACTGCTGCTGGTGGATCGGGTGGTCAACCTGGTGGAGGAGCGCGTGGACATCGCCGTGCGCATCTCGCGCGCGATCGACCCGAGCCTGATCGCGCGTCCGCTGGGGCAGTGCCGCTCGGTGCTGTGCGCGGCGCCGTCGTACCTCGCAGAGCGCGGTACGCCGACCACGGCCGACGCACTGGCCGCGCACAACTGCCTGACGCACCACTACGTCGGCAAGAGCGTGTGGCATCTGCAACGCGACGGACGGAAGATCGCGGTGGCGGTGGGGGGCAACATCAGTGCAAACGAAGCGTCGTTGCTGCTGGAAGCGGTGCGTGCCGGTGCGGGCATCGCGATGCTGCCGATGTATCAGATCGCACCGCTGCTGCACGCGGGGGAACTGGTCGCCGTACTGCCGGACCATGAAGTCGAGCTGCTGGGCCTGTACGCGGTGTACGCCTCACGCCGGCAGCTGCCGACGATCATGCGCAGCTTCCTGGATTTCCTGGTGGAACGCCTTGCCAGCCCGGCGTTCCTGGCGCAGCTGTAAACGCGGCCCCGGTAGAGCCGACCGTTGGTCGGCTGCACTTGATCCGGCAACCGCCCATCAGCACGCCGTGCACCCGCAACCGCAGCGGGCGCGTGCAGCCGACCAACGGTC
>DMZT01000292.1 GCA_003484865.1 Stenotrophomonas sp. | reverse complement strand
CCGCCGGCATCGAGCAGGTCAACCAGGTGGTCGTGCAGATGGACCAGGTGACCCAGCAGAACGCTGCGCTGGTGGAAGAAGCCACCGCCGCCAGCCGCGCGCTGGAAGAACAGGCGTATGCACTGACCGAATCGGTGGCGGTGTTCAAGCTGGACAACAGCGCGGCAAGCCTGCGTCGCCCGGCGACACTGCAGGCAGCATGACGGCCCCTGCGCGCTGAGTAATACAGAAAAGCCCCGCATCGGCGGGGCTTTTCTCATGCCGATCCGGCCGCCCGACGCAGCGGCGCGCCCTGCTCAGTCGTCGTTTTCTTCGGCGGCTTCGCGACCCTGCTGGCGGATCAGCGCTTCTTCGCGCGCATCGTTGATGGCATGGCGTACGCCATCCAGATCGATGCTGCTTTCATCCTGCTCGAATTCACCGGTCAGCACGCTGTCCGGTAGCAGATCGCCAGCCTCGAACAGCGCCCACATCTCCTCGCCGTACCAGGTCTCCAGCAGCTCCGGCGCCCAGCGGCCCAGGTACGCGGTGAGGTTGTTGACGTCGCGCAGCAGCATCGTGCGTGCGGCATTGTTGCCCGCCGCACTGACCACCTGCGGGAAATCGATCACCACCGGGCCTTCCGGGCCAACCAGCACGTTGTACGGCGACAGATCGCCGTGGATCAGGCCGCAGCACAGCATGCGCACCACCTGGCGGACCAGGATCTGGTGGAACTGGCGTGCCTGCTCCGGGCTCAGTTCAACCTCACCCAGGCGCGCGGCGGAATAACCCTCGGCATCGGTGACCAGCTCCATCACCAGCACGCCGTGGAAGTAGCCATACGGCTCGGGTACGCGCACGCCGGCATCGCGCAGCTGGTACAGCGCATCGACTTCGGTGTTCTTCCAGGCCGCTTCCTGCTGCTTGCGGCCGTAGTTGCTGGCCTTGCCCACGGCGCGCGCTTCGCGGCTGCCACGGACCTTGCGGCCTTCCTGGTACTGCACGCGCTGCTGGAAGCTGCGCTGCGCCATGTCTTTGTAGACCTTCGCGCAGCGCACATCGTCGCCGCTGCGGACCACGTATACCGCTGCTTCCTTGCCGCTTTTGAGCGGGCGGAGCACTTCATCGATCACGCCGTCGTCGATCAGCGCCTGCAAGCCTTGGGGGGTCTTCACGGTATCTCGGGAATCGGCTGGCGCGGGGCCTGCCCTGGAGGGGGAGGGATTTTCGCATCTTCGGGCCGATGGAGCCATCGACACGGCACTCGGCCGCCGGGTTGTTCAGCTGTGTGCACGCCCGGGCGGGCTTGAAATCTGATTCACATCCGGCGCGCAGGCTGGGATCACTTTCCCAAGGAGTGCCCCGCCCATGATGCTGTCCCTGTTGCGCCGTACCGGTGTTGTGCTGGCCTTGTTGCTGGCCGTTCCCTCGCTCCACGCCGGCCCGGCAGCGGCCGAGACGGTGCTCATCGTGGTCAGCGGCGAGGGCCGCGACCAGGGCAAGACCCGCCCCGGGTTCGAGATGGACGAATTCGCCCAGGCCTACCTGATCTTCCGCGACAACGGCCTGGCCGTGCAGGTGGCCAGCCCACGCGGCGGGCCGGTGGAGGCCGACAAGTTCGATGCCAAGGAGCCCTTCAATGCACGGGTCCTTGCCGATCCGGCTGCGGCCGCGTTGCTGGCCGACACCCGCGCCACCGCCACCCTCCGGGCGGCCGACTATGCGGCCGTCTACGTGGTCGGGGGCAAGGGGGCGATGTTCGATCTGCCCGCCGATGCCGCACTGCGCGGTCTGCTGGGCACGATGTACGATCGCGGCGCAGTGGTCGCGGCGGTCTGTCACGGCCCGGCTGCGCTGGTGGACGTGCGGCTGGCAGACGGAACGCTGCTGGTCGCCGGGCGGCGCATGACCGGCTTCACCAACGCAGAGGAGGGCGTGTTCGGCAAGCGCTGGGCGAAGGAGTTCCCGTTCCTGCTGGAGACGGCCCTGCGCGAGCGCGGCGCGCGCTGGGAACAGGCGCCGCTGATGATGCCCAGACTGGTGGTGGACGGACGCCTGATCACCGGGCAGAACCCGTATTCGACACCGGCGGTCGCCGAGGCGATCGTGCGGGCCACCGGCCGCACGCCGATCGCGCGCACGCCGTGGCGCGATGAGGCCAGCATGGCGTTGGTGCAGCGCCTGCTGGCCGGTGAAGGGGAGGCGGTCAAGCGCGAGCTGGCCAGCAATCGTACGGGCTATCACGATCAGCTGATCGGCGTGCTCGGCTACTACCAGCTGCAGGCCGCGCAGGACGATGCGGCGGTACGTGACGCGCTGTCGATCATGCAGCTGGCGGCCCCGTACATGAGCGAACCGCAGCTGCCGCTCGGCATCGCACAGGCGCATTGGCGGCTGGGCGAGGTGGCCCAGGCGCGCACGGTACTCGGCAAACTGCTGGAAACCCACCCGGACATGGCCGAAGCTAAGCAGCTCAAGGACACGATCGAAGGCTGACCCATGGACGATGGCCTGCACATCCTGGTGATCGAGGACAACCCGGCGCTGCGCGCCGGCATGGCCACGCTGCTGGAGGCCCGCGGCCATCGCGTGGCCTTCGCCGCCGATGGCCGCAGCGGCCTGCAGATGGCGCTGGAAGCGCCGCCGGATGTGCTGGTGCTGGACCTCACCCTCCCGGGCATGGATGGCCTGCGCGTGTGCAGCCATCTGCGTGAGCAGGCCGACCGTCACATCCCGATCCTGATGCTGACCGCGCGCGACACGCTGGCCGACAAGCTGATCGGCTTCCAGGCCGGTGCCGATGATTACCTGGTCAAACCGTTCGCAGGCGAGGAACTGCTGGCGCGATGCCTGGCATTGGCCCATCGACACGGCCGACGCGACGGGCATGTGCTGCGTATCGGATCCCTCGGCATCGACCGCCGTAGCGGCGCCGTGTGCCGCGGTGAGCAGGCGATCGAGTTGCCGCAGACCGCCTATCGGCTGCTGGTGCTGCTCGCCGAAGCCTGGCCGCGCACGGTGACCCGCAGCGAGTTGATCCGGCGTCTCTGGGGCGATGAGGCGCCGCCGTCGGATCCGCTGCGCTCGCATCTTTACCTGCTGCGCCAGGCGTTGGACAAACCGTTCGAGCGGCCGATGCTCAGGACCGTGCACGATGTCGGCTTCAAGCTGGAGGCCGACGCATGACGGCACGGGGGCATCGCCTGCGCAACCGGTTGATGCTGGCCTTCGCGGTGTTCGCGCTGGCGGTGGCCGGCCTGTTCGGCCTGTACGTGGCGGTATTCGTGTACAGCGTGGAGGATCGCTTCTTCGATGCGATGCTTGAGCAGGAAGCGCAGCAGCAGTTGGATCAGCGGGCCACCCGTGGGACGTGGTCGCCGCCGCGCAACGCCTTCATGACGATCCACGACAGCCCTGCCACGTTTCCGTCCGATCTCAAGGCCGCCTTCGATGCCGAGCCGTGGCGTCGCGAGATGGCCGGTGCGCAGGGGCGGCACTATCACCTGCGGGCGGTGACGCCGGACGGGGCAGGTACGCCGGGGTGGCTGGTCGCCGAGGTCAGCCAGCAGCTGGTGGTGCGGCCGATGCGCAGCCAGATTCTGACGCTGCTGGCCTGGTCCGGCCTGGCCGTGGTGATGATCGCCCTCCTGGCTGGCGCATGGCTGGCTCGACGTACCACGCGTCCCTTGTCGAAGCTGGCGTCGCTGGTCGATGGCATGGCGCCGGACAGGTTGCCGGTGGGGTTCGCCGGGGACTTCCCCGATGACGAGGTCGGCGTGCTCGCCCGCGGCCTGGACAATCTGAGCGGGCGCGTGCGTGCCTTCATTGCGCGCGAGCATGCCTTCACCCGTGATGCCAGCCATGAGCTGCGCACGCCCCTGGCGGTGATCCGCAGTGCCACCGAACAGCTGGCCAGCGAACCCGGCCTGTCGGAGGCTGGGCGGCGGCAGCTCGCGCATGTGCAGCATTCGGCGCGTCAACTCGAACAGACCGTGATCACCCTGCTGACACTGGCCCGCGAAGAGTACGTGGAACGGGATGCGATGCCACTGGCGGTGCTGCCGGTGCTGGAACAGGTGGTGGTCGAGCAGGCCGCGCTGCTGGGCAATGCGGTACAGGCCCCGTGCCGCAAGGCTTTCAGGGGCATTCACCGGCGTGATGCCGAGCAGCTGCAGGGCGTGGCCATAGCGCGCGGTCAGCGCGGCACTGCCCACCAGGTGCACCTCGCCGCTGGCGTCGGCAAGCGCACGGATTTCATGGCCCAGCAGTACACCGGAGAGATAGGAGGGCGCTGCGCTGGCAGACAGCCGTTCAAACAGGCCCAGTGCACGCACACCGAAGAGGTGGTGCAACAGCCCGCCGGTCTCGCCGCTGCGCTGCACGCCCTGCGCGAAGGCGGTGGCATCGAACGTATCACTGTCGTCCATCAGGCGGCCGAGCAGGCTGTGCTGGCGCAGCAGGGCAAACAGTTCGCCGGTCATGGCGGTGGCAAAACCGGTGATCGCCCCCTGGTGCAGCGTGGCCCACTTGCTGTGCGTGCCGGGCAGGCAGACCTGTGCCACGCCCGCACCTGCGTCCAGGCCGGCCAACTGCGTCTCTTCGCCGCGCATCACGTCCGGGGTATCGGCAGCACCTTGGACGGCCACGCCCGGCACGAACCAGATATCGCGGCCGGGCAGTCGCTCGTCGTGATGCAGGTGCAGGGCCGCAGCGAGATCGGCGAGTCTGGCCGGGCAGGGCAGGTAGGCCTGCTCGATCCACCCGTTGCGGCTGCCGATCATGCCGCTGAGCAGGATCGTCCTGTCCGGCCAGCCCTCGACCAGCTCAGCCAGCACGTCGGCGAAACTGCCGTCACAGTGGAGGATGCCGCGCGCGCTGCCACGTTGTTGGATGACCGCGCCGGCATCATCCAGCCGGTAGCCGCGCAGGCTGCTGCTGCCCCAGTCGACCGCGATCATCCGCGGATCCGGCTCTCGGGCAGGCCCGGCTGTGCCTGGCGCGCGCTGAACAGGCTGCCGGCGTGCGTGCTTGCGGCCAGTTCTTCCGGCGTATGGTCCAGCCGTGAGCTGATCACATACAAGGTGCGCAGATCGGTGCCGCCAAAGGCGACGCAGGTCGGGTGTTTGACCGGGACCGGCTGAACCTGCAGCAGCGTGCCATCGGCGCCATAACAGCTCACCTTGCGTGCGCGCCATTGCGCGTTCCACACGCGGCCGGCGGCATCCACGGCCGAGCCATCCGGTTCGGCGGCGGTATCGGCCAGCGCGGTGAACTCGCGCACGTTGGTGGTGCTGGCCTGCTCGGGGTCGTAGTCGCAGGCCATGATCCGCGGCGATACCGAGTCGCACCAGTACATCGTGCGGCCATCGAGGCTGAAGCTGATCGCGTTGGAGATCACGATGCCCGGCAGCGGCAGTTCGCGCAGACCGTGGCGGGTGGAGTACTGGTAGAACCGGCCATCGGCAGCGCGTCCGGGGTGCTCGTTCATGGTGCCGAACACGAAGTTGCCGTCGCGGTCGGCGCGGCCATCGTTGCTGCGCGTGTACGCGTTGAGCGGGTCCACGTCGGCCAGCCACTGCAGCGGCAGCGCATCGTCGGTGGCGGTGGCCAGGTCGGCGCGGTGCAGTGAACTCACCAGCGCCACCAGCAGCGTGCCATCCTCGAACAGGCCGATGCAGCCGGGCCGGTCCGGCAGTGTCCAGTGCTTCGTGGTGCCGCGCTCGGGGTGGTGTTCCCACAGCCGGCGCTCGGCGATGTCGACCCACAGCACACTTTGCCGCTGTTCGCACCAGAGCACGCCTTCACCATGGGTGCAGCGGCTGTCCACCGCGAGCGTGGCCGGGGCCAGTTCAACGCTCATCGTGGCTCACCACTCGGCAACGGAGCCGTCGGCGTGGCGCCAGACAGGGTTGCGCCAGTCAGGCGGATTTTCATGGGCATGGCGCAGGCGCTCCTCATCGATCTCCACACCCAGCCCGGGTTTGGGCAGGGCGGCGATGCTGCCATGGTCGCAGTGGAAGTCGTCCTTGTTCAACACGTAATCGAGCAGATCGGCGCCCTGGTTGTAGTGAATGCCGATACTCTGTTCCTGCAGCACCGCGTTGTGCGAGACGAAATCCAGCTGCAGGCAGGCCGCAAGTGCGACCGGGCCCAACGGACAGTGCGGTGCGAGCGCGACATCATAGGCCTCGGCCATCGCGGCGATCTTGAGGCACTCGGTGAGGCCGCCGGCATGCGACAGATCCGGCTGCAGCAGCGACAGCCCGCCGTTGGCGAGCACCTGCTTGAACTCGAAGCGTGAGTACATGCGCTCACCGGCTGCCAGCGGAATCGAGGTGGCCGCGGCCAGGCGCGGGTAGTACTCGGCCTGTTCGGGCAGCACCGGCTCTTCCACGAACAACGGGCGGTACGGCTCCAGTTCCTTGAGCAGCACACGGGCCATCGGCGCGCCGACCCGGCCGTGGAAATCCACGCCGAAATCGATGCTGTCGCCGAACGCGTCGCGCAGCGCGGCCACTTTCGCGATGGCGGCATCCACGCGACGCGGGCTGTCCAGCAGCTGCATTTCTTCGGTGCCGTTGAACTTGAACGTGTCAAAGCCGAGCTCGCGGTAACGATGCACCTGCTCGACCAGATCGGCCGGGCGGTCGCCGCCGACCCAGCGGTAGGTCTTCATGCGGTCGCGCACCAGGCCGCCCAGCAACTGGTACACCGGCACGCCGAACGCTTTGCCCTTGATGTCCCACAGCGCCTGGTCGATCCCGGCGATGGCACTCATCAGGATCGCGCCGCCGCGGTAGAAGCTGCCGCGATACATCGTCTGCCACAGGTCGTTGATCCGGGTCGGGTCCTGCCCGATCAGGTACTCCGACAGCTCATGCACGGCCGCATCCACGGTACGCGCGCGGCCCTCGATCACCGGCTCGCCCCAGCCGGTGATGCCCTCGTCGGTCTCGATCTTCAGGAACAGCCAGCGCGGTGCGGCGTGATAGGTAACCAGTCGGGTGATCTTCATCCGTGCGTAGTCCGGTAGGCCTGGAGGAACGCCTGGGCCTGCTCGCGGGTACGCTGCAGCGGCTGGGCGGGTTGATAGAGATCGCCCCCGATGCCGGCACCGACCGCACCGGCGGCGAGGTAGCTGGCGAGGGAATCCGGGGTCACGCCGCCAACCACGTACAACGGCAGCTCGCGCGGCAACACCGAGCGCAGGGCGCGCACGTGGCCGGGGCCGTAAGTGGCAGCGGGGAACAGCTTGAGCATCTGCGCGCCGGCATCGATCGCATCGAACGCCTCGCTGGCGGTGGCGAACCCGGCCATCACCTGCAGGCCGCGATCCACCGCGTGGCGGATCAGTGCGGGCCGGGTGTTGGGGGTGACGATGAAGCGCGCCCCGATCTCCACCAGCGCATCCACCTGCTGCTCGCGCAACACCGTGCCGCCGCCGATCCAGGCCTGCGCACCGAAGGCCTGCTGCGCGCGGGCGATGCTGTCTTCCCAGCGCGGCGAATTCAGCGGCACTTCGATCGCATCGAAACCGGCCTCCACCAGCGCGCCGACATGGGCGAGGGTGTCATCCGGGGTGATGCCGCGCAGGATCGCGACGAGAGGCAGTTGGAAGGTCGGGGCGGTCATGATTACTCGTGGTAAAGCTGGGAACGGCCACCGTCGATCAGGATGTCGGTGGCATTGATGAAGCGGGCTTCGTCGGTGGCGAGGAACAGCGCGGTATGCGCCACTTCACGGGGCTCACCGATGCGTTTGCAGGGCAGCAGCTGCTCCTGCGCATGGCGCGTGGCGGCCGGGTCGGCGCTGTTGGCGAACCAGGCCTCGATCCGTGGCACCAGGATCAGCCCCGGCGAAATCGAGTTCACCCGGATGCCCTGCGCGGCATACTCGATACCGAGCGCTTTGCTCAGCCCGATCAGGCCATGCTTGGCGACCGGGTAGGGGAAGGCATGCGGGATGATCCGGTGGCCATGTACCGAGGCGATGTTGATGATG
>DMZT01000374.1 GCA_003484865.1 Stenotrophomonas sp. | reverse complement strand
CCGGCCAGCTGCCACCGCCGAGCGCGAACACCACCGCATCGGCCGTGATCGTGGTCGTGCCCTCGGGGGTTTCCAGGCGCAGCGCGCCTGCGTCATCCCAGCCAGTCCAGCGGTGCTGCACGTGGAAGCGCACCCCCTGTTCCTTCAGCCGGCGCACCCAGCCGCGCAGCAGCGGGGCGGCCTTGCGGTCGACCGGGAACACACGTCCCGAACTGCCCACATAGGTCTCCACGCCGAATGCCAGCGCCCAGGCACGCAGCGCCTCGCCATCGAAATCGGCCAGCCAGCCGCCCACCGCGTCCGCGCGCTCGCGGTAGCGCGAGATGAACACCTCACGCGCATCGGAGTGGGTCAGATTGAGGCCGCCTTTGCCGGCGATCAGGAACTTGCGCCCGGGCGAGCCCTTGGCTTCGTACAGATCGACGGTGTGGCCGGCAGCGCGCACGGTTTCCGCCGCCATCAGGCCGGCGGGGCCGCCGCCGATGATCGCGACCCGGCGTGGGGTGTTCACGGCAATGCTCATGCAGGCAGGATCAACGCGGCTTGACGTCGAGCAGTTCGACATCGAACACCAGCGAGGAATTCGGTGCGATCGGGCCGGCGCCACGCGTGCCGTAGCCGTACTCGGCCGGAATCATCAGCGTGCGCTTGCCACCCACCTTCATGCCGGCAAAGCCTTCGTCCCAGCCCTTGATGACCTGGCCCTGGCCGAGATTGAAGGTGAAGGGCTCGCCGCGGTCGACCGAGCTGTCGAACTTGGCGCCGTGCTTGTCGGCGGTGCGCTCGTCGTAGATCCAGCCCGTGTAGTGCACGGTCACCTTGCTGCCGGGTGTGGCCTCGGCGCCGGTGCCCGGCTGGGTATCGATCTTCTCGAACTGCGCGATGCTGCCGCCGGGCGGCGGGCCGGGCGGGGTGCAGGCGGCCAGCAGCGACAACATCAGGGGGGCGAGCAGGTAACGCGGCAGACGGCGCATGGGCGGGCTCCGGATCCAAAAAACGGGGACGCAAGGGTAGCGCATCGCCGGGCGCTATCATGGGCACATGTCGAAACTGCTGCTCAACCTGCGCAATGTCGCGGACGATGAAATCCAGGATGTCACCGCCCTGCTGGACAAGGCGGGCATCGCCCACTACCGCACCGAGCCCAGCCCCTGGGGGATCTCCTTTGGCGGGATCTGGGTCCGCGATGACGCCGATCACCCTCGGGCCAAGGCGCTGATGGGCGAGTACCAGCAGGCACGCGGCGAGCGCGTGCGTGGCGAGCGTGAGGCCGCGCTGCGTGAGGGGACGGCCGAGACCTTCGGCAGCCTGATCCGCCGCCGCCCGGTGTTCGTGGTGGCGGTGCTGCTCGGCATGGCCGTCGCGACCGCGCTGGTGCTGCTGCCGTTCGTGCTGCTGCGCGGCTGATTCCAGGGCCGCTCAGGCGTAGCGCCTGCCCAGCGGCTAAAATGGTGGGATGATCGCCAATACCGCCGCTTACCACTTCACCCCCGTCGCCGACCCGGACGCGCTGTGCGCGACCCTGCTGGAGCGGGCGACCGCCGCGCAGCTGCGCGGCACGATCCTGGTGGCGGGCGAGGGCATCAATCTGTTCCTTGCCGGTGCCGAGCCGCAGATCGACGGCTTCTACGCCGCCCTGCGCGCCGATGCGCGGTTTGCCGGGCTGCGCGTGAAGACCAGCTACAGCCAGATGCAGCCGTTCGCCCGGCTCAAGGCCAAGGTCAAGCCGGAGATCATCAGTTTCCGCATCGACGACGGCCAGCCGCTGGCCTACCCGCGCGCGCCCTCGATCGATCCGGCCACGGTGCAGCGCTGGCTGCGCCAGGGGCACGATGACGCCGGCAAGCCGGTGGTGATGCTGGACACCCGCAACACCCAGGAGATCGAGTACGGCACCTTCCAGGACGCGCTGGTGCTGCCGATCACCAAGTTCACCGATCTGCCCGAGGCCTTGGCCCCACACCGCGAAGCGCTCAAGGACAGCACCGTGGTCAGCTTCTGCACCGGCGGCATCCGCTGCGAGAAGGCGGCGCTGTGGATGCGCAACGACGGCATGGACAACGTCCTGCAGCTGGACGGCGGCATCCTGGGCTATTTCGAGGCCGTGGGCGGTGAGGGCTATGACGGCCGCTGCTTCGTCTTCGACGAGCGCGTGGCGCTGGATGCGGCCCTGCAGCCACTGGTCGATCAGGACGCCGGCACCGCCTGAGCCGCCTTCACGGCCTCGATTGTCCTGAATCGTCGCGAGACGGAAATCAGCGTCTTGCCACCTGCGCCTTGTGGGCGGTGGCAAACCGGCCAGCCAGCCCCATCTCAGTGGGATATCTCCTGGATGGAACGAGCATTCATGATGCAGCTGTCGATTCTTGATCTGGCGCCGGTCTGCGAAGGCAGCGACACCACGCAGGCCTTCGCCAACATGCTGGACCTGGCCCAGCACGCCGAAGGTTGGGGCTTCCACCGCTATTGGCTGGCCGAGCACCACAACATGCCCGGCATCGCCAGCGCCGCTACCGCGGTGCTGATCGGTCATGTGGCCGGGGGCACGAAGCGCATCCGCGTCGGTGCCGGCGGCATCATGCTGCCCAATCACTCGCCGCTGCAGGTGGCCGAGCAGTTCGGCACGCTGGCCTCGCTGTACCCGGACCGCATCGACCTCGGCCTGGGCCGCGCGCCCGGCACCGACCAGCCGACCGCCCGCGCACTGCGCCGCTACTTCGACAGCGCCGACCAGTTCCCGCAGGACGTACGCGAGCTGCTGCATTACTTCGAGCCGGCCCAGAAGGGCCAGGCCGTGCGCGCCGTGCCCGGTGCCGGCATCCCGGTGCCAGTGTGGCTGCTGGGCTCCAGCCTGTTCAGTGCGCGGCTGTCGGCGGCGATGGGTCTGCCGTTCGCCTTCGCCTCGCACTTCGCCCCGGACGCGATGGATGAAGCGCTGGCGGTCTACCGCCGCGAATTCCGTGCCTCGCAGTATCTGCAGGCGCCGTACGCGGTGCTGGGCTTGAACGTGGTCGCCAGCGATTCCGAAGCCGAGGCCAAGCGCTTGTTCACCACCCAGCAGCAGAGCTTCGTCAATCTTCGCCGTGGCCTGCCGGGTCTGATCCCGCCGCCGATCGACGACATCGAAGCGTTCTGGCAGCCGCACGAAAAGGCCGGCGTGCAGAACGCGCTGGCCTGTGCGGTGGTCGGTGACGTGCAGCAGGTGCAGGAAGGCCTCGCCGCGTTCGTCGCGCGACACAAGCCGGATGAAGTGCTGGTCACCGCCAACATCTACGACCACGCCGCGCGCAAGCGCTCGTTCGGGCTGGCGATGCAGGCGTGGCGCGCACTGCAGGTCTGAGACCGGCGTGGCGCGCGAAGAAGGCGTGACCGTGCGGTTCACGTCGCCGTAGCCGCCGATCGGCTGTGATGGTGGCTCCCCTTACAGGAGCCACCCCATGGCCGAGCACGATCGTCAGCAGCACATCAAACAACTGGCCGAACTGATCCGCGGCGTGGACATCGCGATGTTCACCACGGTCGGTGCGGATGGACGCTTGTTCAGTCGTCCGCTGGGCACACAGGAAGTCGAGTTCGATGGCGACCTGTGGTTCGCCACCGGCGCCGACAGCCCGAAGATCGCGGAAATCACCGCCAACCCGCGCGTCAACGTGGCCTACGCATCGCCGTCGGGCAATACCTATGTCTCGGTCTCGGGTACCGCGCGGGTGGTCAATGACCGCGCCAAGATCGACGAACTCTGGTCGCCGGCGATGAAGATCTTCTTCCCCGGCGGCAAGGACGACCCGAACCTGCGTCTGATCCACGTCAGCGCCGAATCGGCCGAGTACTGGGATGGCCCCGGCGGCCTGCTCGGC
>DMZT01000373.1 GCA_003484865.1 Stenotrophomonas sp. | reverse complement strand
CGATCTCAGCGAGCTTTCCAGGAAGTAGATGTCGAAGTCCACGCCGAACGCGGCCAGGTCCTGGTTCTGCTCGTTGCGCAGGTAGGCCACCGCGAAGCGACGGATCGCATCGAGATTGTCCGGGTCGCGCTCGCCGACCACCGAGTGGCCTTCCAGCTCCACCGTGGCGCCGGCCAGATAGGCCTTGGCCACATCCTCGATGTAATCGCCGCGGTAACCGGCTTCCGGCCAGCCGGCGTCGTCGGGCTTGAGGCCCTTCGCACGCGCCTGGGTGGACAGCGCCAGGTTCTCGATCTGCACGCCGGCGTCGTTGTAGTAGAACTCGCGCTTGGCGTTCCAACCGTTCACTTCCAGCAGGCGCGCCAGACAGTCACCGATCGCCGCCGCGCGGCCGTGGCCGACATGCAGCGGACCGGTCGGGTTGGCCGACACGTATTCCACGCCCACGGTGCGGCCGTTGCCGCTCAGGTTGTGGCCGTAATCGGCGCCTTCCTTGAGCACGCCGGCCGCTTCGCGCTGGTAGGCGCTGGGGGCGAGGTGGAAATTGATGAAGCCCGGGCCGGCGATCTCGACGCGCAGCACATCATTGCTCTTGGGCAGGGCATCGAGCAGCGCCTGGGCCAGGGCGCGCGGGTTGCTGCGCGCCGGCTTGGCCAGCAGCATCGCGGCATTGGTGGCGAAATCGCCGTGCTCACGGGTCTTCGGGCGTTCGACCACGAATTCCGGGGTCAGGGTATCGGCCGGCAGAGTGCCGTTGGCGCGCAAGGCTTCGATGCCTTGGCTGATCAGGGCGCGGAGGAGATTTTTCACAAGGCCTGCTTTGGGACTGGAGCGGCGGAATCGGCAATTTTAGCCTAGATGGCGGGCCGATCCATTGAACGGGGTTGGGGCAGGGGGCTTGAGGGGTGTTGGGGGCGGTTTCAGGGCTTCGGACAGGGGTTCTGGGACTGACTGGGGCGTTCAGCCCCGAAAAGAGAGGGTGGGTTCGAGCCAGCCTCGTTCAGCCATGGAGACGGGGGTGCCTTCGCCTACTACTACGTGGTCCAGGAGGCGGATGTCGACTAGATCCAAGGCCTTCTGGAGGTGCTGGGTGATCTCGCGATCCGCGCGAGAGGGCTCCGCGCTGCCGGAGGGGTGGTTGTGGCTGACGATGACCGCTGCGGCGTTATGCAATAACGCCCGGCGAACCACCTCCCGCGGATACACGGCGGCCGCGTCAATGGTGCCGGTGAACAGCTCCTCATAGCCCAGTGTCCGGTTGCGGGTGTCCAGAAACAGGGCCGCAAATACCTCTTGAGGTCGGGAGCGCAGTCTTTGCTTGAAGTAACGCGCTGCAGAGCCGGGGTCGCGCATGCTGTCGCCTCGATCCAATTGCGCGCGGAGGTGACGGTTAGCGAGTTCGAGCGCTGCCACCAGTTTGCATGCTCGTGCAGGCCCCAGTGCCGGAAGCTTCATGAGCTTTGCGGCATCCATGTCCAATAACTTCCGCAGTGGACCATGAATCTTCATCAGCTGACTCGCGCTCTCCAGCACATGCTGGCCCTTGCGGCCGGTACCCATGAATAAGACCAGAAGCTCTACGTCAGATAAAGCAGCGGGCCCTTTTGCCAGCAACCTTTCGCGAGGGCGTTCATCTTTGGGCCAGTCTTCAATTGCCATATCAGCAATTGTCGGGATGCACGAGTGGAGGCGCCATCAGAAGCGATCGCGATAGCGCGTCAGAATCTGGAGGGATGGATGCAGGTGCTATCCCCGGATTTGAATATCAATCTCTGAAAGCCTTGGGATGTCTGCGTCGCATCGTTAGTAATGCTTCATGGGCAATCTGCCTCATACAAGCCAGCTCAGGGCGTCCCTTTAGGGGTGAAACCATGTCATTGCCATGAAAAACCCAGCCCAGCGAGCGAAGCTGATTTCTGACGTCGGTAGGCGTGTTGGCCTCAGGGCACGGAGAGTGCGTGTGATGGTGTGACTGCCTGCATATCGGGGAGGTTCGCGCGTGGGATTCACGATGCCAGTCGAAAGGAGCAAAGTTCCACGGTCCGCAGGCATAAGGTTTTTACACTCTGATCTCCCATGTTTTGTTCGGAGCACCCGCACGCCGCGGGGAGTACATGGTAGGGCGCTCTCAGCGGGTCTTTACGTCAGCGGCAAGAATGTGGCACATCAAACTTGATCGATTGAACTCCAATCACTGCATCAACAGCCTTACATACCGCGCATACAAGAATCTCTGGTTCCGCGCCCGGCCCGTCGTCTCCTCCAACACCCCAGCTACCTGCAATCCATTGATGGCCTTCGCCGCAGTTGGAGCACTCACCTCCAGCACCTGCGCCGCACGATCAATGTTGATTCTCGGCATGGTGGGAAGCAGCTCGAACAACCGAAGCGTCGCCAACGTACTGGTACCCAGCGCAAGCACACGCTTCCGATCCTCGGCGATGCATGCGGCAAGGGCAACGATGCTGCTTTGCGCCTCATCAGCAGCGGCCTCCACGGCCTCCAGAAAGAAGCTCACCCAGCCTTCCCAGTCACCGTCATTTCGAATGGCGGAAAGCCGGTCGTAGTACATCCGCTGGTGTCGTTTCAGGTAACCAGACACATACAGCAACGGCTCGGGCATCAACTTCCACTCTTCCAACAGCATTGCGATGAGCAGGCGGCCGATACGTCCGTCGCCGTCCAGGAAGGGGTGGATGGTTTCGAATTGCGCATGCACCAACGCCACGCGCACCAGGGGCGGCAACGCGTGCTCTGGCTGGTGGATATAGCGCTCCAGCGCGCTGAGTGCGGGCCCCACTTCCTGCGCGGGCGGTGGAACGAAGCTCGCATTGCCTGGTCGGCTTCCACCAATCCAGTTCTGTGTAGTACGCACGGCCCCCGGCTGCTTGGTGGCGCCACGCACGCCCGTCATCAGCACCCGGTGGGACTCGGTCAGCAGCCGCAGTGATACCGGCAGACCGGTAGCGCTACGCAGCTGCTCGCGCGCGTAGTTGAACGCCAGCAGGTAATTCGTAACTTCTTCCACATCCTGGGCATTGGTCACCGTCATACCGGCTTCCTCATCCAGCACGTCGGTCAGTGTGGCCTGGGTGCCTTCCAGCTGCGAGGTAAGCAAGGCCTCCTTGCGGATGGCGGCATAGATCAGCCAGTTGCTGGAGGCCACCAGCCCGGCCATACCGGACAAGCGCGTCAACGCTACTTCGGCGCGGGCGTTCTGCTCCACGTACGCGGTGGGGGAAAGCACCGGATCTCCGGGCGGGAGGGCGTGAGGCACGAACGCGTGAACGTTCTCGCCACCAACGGCGGTTGTGGCACAGGTCCCAGTGATGCGCGGCATGACAAGGTTCCTTTGGATACGGTTTCAGCTGCGAAAGAAACCTTTCCCATCCGCGATCGTTATTAAAGCATCCTTTTTTAACGACTAAAACCACGGAGTCACCTTCCGTTGTCGGCACCCTTGCCCAGGCAGTTCCATCTACTGGGCAGGCCAACAATCAAGGGTGGCACCCGTGCACCCTCATGACCAAAAACACCCCCCTCATGCCCCTGGGGCATGAGCCGCCCGCACCCCATCAGGTAAGCTAATCGCCTCGGTTCGACAGGAACACCCAAGGTGGCTGACTCCCCCCAGGCTTCTCCGGCGTCCGCGCGCCCGTTGGAAGGCCAGAAGCTGTTGTTGTGCGTTGGTGGCGGGATCGCTGCCTACAAGTCGCTGGAACTGGTGCGCCGCCTGCGCGATGCCGGGGCCCAGGTGCAGGTCGCGATGACTGCCGGGGCCCAGCAGTTCGTCACCCCGCTGAGCTTCCAGGCACTGTCCGGCCAGCCGACCCGCACCACCCTGTGGGACAGCGCGGCCGAGCAGGCCATGGGCCATATCGAGCTGGCCCGCTGGGCCGACCGCATCGTGGTCGCCCCGGCCACCGCCGATCTGCTCGCGCGCCTGGCCAACGGCCACGCCGATGATCTGGTCACCACCCTGTGCCTGGCCACGACCGCGCCGCTGACCGTGTGCCCGGCGATGAACCACCGCATGTGGCTGCACCCGGCCACCCAGGCCAACATCGCCCTGCTGCGCGAGCGTGGTGCCCAGGTGATCGGGCCGGAAGACGGTCCGCTGGCCGAAGGCGAGTCCGGTCCCGGTCGGCTCACCGAACCGAACGCGATCGTGGCCGCGCTGGCCCGGCTGCACGCGCCGGCCCCCGCCGAGCCACCGGCGAGCAGTGAACTGAAGGGGCTGCGCGTGCTGATCAGCGCCGGCCCCACCTATGAAGATATCGACCCGGTGCGCTACGTCGGCAACCGCAGCAGCGGCAAGATGGGCTACGCGCTGGCCGCCGCCGCCGCCCGCCTGGGCGCGCAGGTGGTGCTGGTCAGTGGCCCGGTCCAGCTGGCCACGCCTGCCGGTGTGCAGCGCGTTGATGTGCGCTCGGCCGCGCAGATGCGCGAAGCGGTGCTCGGTGCGTTGCCGGCCGACATCTATATCGGTGCGGCCGCGGTGTCCGATTACACCCCGCGCCAGGTCGCTCCGCAGAAACTCAAGAAGACCGCCGATACCCAGAGCCTGACCCTGGAGCTGGTGCGCACCCCGGACATCCTGGCCGAGGTGGCCACGCAGACCAACGCGCTCAAGCTGGTGGTCGGCTTCGCCGCCGAAACCCACGATGTGGAGAAGTACGCGCGCGGCAAGCTGGTCGACAAGCGCCTGGATCTGGTGATCGCCAACCAGGTCGGGATCAGCACCGGCGGTTTCGAGAGTGATGAAAACGCGGCCACGGCCTACTGGCAGGGCGGCGAACAGGTGTTCCCCGGCACCTCCAAGGCCGTGCTGGCCGAACAACTGTTGTCCCTGATTGCCCAGAGGTTGCACGCATGACCATCGATTCCTCCCTCCAGCCGTTGCAGGTCAAGCTGCTCGATCCGCGTTTCGGCGACGAATGGCCGCTGCCGGCCTACGCCACCGAACACAGCGCCGGCCTCGATCTGCGTGCTGCGCTGGAGACCGAGCTCACGCTGCAGCCGGGCGACACCGCGCTGATTCCCAGTGGTATCGCCATTCATATCGCCGATCCAAACCTGGCCGCCGTGGTGCTGCCGCGCTCCGGGCTTGGCCATCGCCACGGCATCGTGCTGGGCAACGGCACCGGCCTGATCGATGCCGATTACCAGGGCCCGCTGCTGATCAGCGCCTGGAACCGCGGCCGCGAGCCGTTCACGCTGCAGCCCGGCGATCGCATCGCCCAGCTGGTGGTGCTGCCCATTGCACGCGTGGCGCTTCAGGTAGTGGATACTTTCACCGACAGCGCCAGGGGAACGGGTGGATTCGGCCATACCGGGGTGCGCTGACAGGGGAGCGTCATGAGCAAGGCGAAGGCGGAAGGACGGCCGCGGTTGACCACAGGGCGCTCGGTGCCGCTGTTGGCCGTGCTGCTGGTGCTGTTGGCGGTCTGGTTCGGGTGGAGCGGTGTGCGCCAATGGCGCCAGGCCGCCGTCGGCGCCGAGCTTGAACACTCCCGCGATCAGGTGGTCGCGGGGCTGCAGACGGCGCTGACCGGTCAGCTCGGCAAGCTGGGCAAGGTGCTCAAGACCGAGCGCGTTGCCAGCGCACTGGCCAGCGGCAACGCACAAGGTGCGGCCGTCGCCATCCGCGAAGGCTGGCCCGGCGTGGAAGACGTCCAGATCCTCACGGCCGATCTTGATGCGGCGTACGCCGATCCGAAGGCCTTCGGTTACTCGCGCCTGGCCCTGCTCGAGGCGGCCATCGCCGATGACACACCCGTC